>VGNF01000097.1 GCA_016866195.1 Chloroflexota bacterium
CATTCGAATCTTCGCGAAGCACCCCCGAAGGGGGCTCCGCGCTCACTTTGGTTGATCGTCCCCACAGGGGGGATGCATTCGAATCTTCGCGAAGCACCCCCGAAGGGGGCTCCGCGCTCACCTTTCACAATCCTCCCCTCTTGTGGAGGATTTCCATTTGGTTGAGAGCCCCCACCGCTACCGGCAAGTCATCCCTTTCATCTGTGGACGATCAGCCTATCTTTCCCCTTCATCCTCGTTCAAAGCATCCAACTCATCCTCATCCAGGGACATCAGGTCGAAGTGCTCGAGGTCCTCGGTGAAATCCAGGTTTCCCAGCGCCTCATCGATATACTCGATCAAATCCTCGTCATCCGTCTGATCCGCCAGGGCTTCGAGATATTCGCGCACATCCTCTCCGCCGATCTGCGAGAGCGACCAGATGGCGGCCGAGGTCACATCGTCGTCCTCTTCCTCCTCCAGCATATTCAGCAGAATGGACCGCGCCGGTTCCAGGCTCAGTTCCCCGGCCGCCCGCACCGCCGCCTGGCGAATTCGCGCATCCTCGTTGACCAGCATGTTCACCACCGGCTCACCCCACTGTGCGTCGCTGGAGCGACCCATGGCGGTCAGCCCGCTGGAGATCCAGGCCGGGTCGGCACGGCTGAACGCCGAACGGATCAAGGTCTCCATCTCCTGCCGGGAGGAGTATCCCAAGGCTTCCAGGGCATGACGTCGCAAAGTGGCATGTTCCTCGCTGTTGAAGACCTTCAACAAGGCATCCTCCGATGCGTGATGCAGGTTCTGGGGCAGCTCTTCAAGTTCGCCCAGCAGTACAAACTCCCCGAGCAAATCCGCCGCCTCCAGGCGCGGACCCAAGTCCGGATCATTTTGCAGGATTTCGATCAAGGTGTGAACCAGCTTTGGATCATCGGACTCAGCCAGCAGGCGAATCGCCCTGGCGCGCACATCCGCCTCCGGGTCTCCCAGCAAAGCGCGTCCAAGGTCCTCGAATGAGACCAACGTGTCGGAATCCATGATGGCCAGCAGCCCCTCGAGCAGGGTGAGCTTGCGGTTCAGTTTGAGACGCGGCCAGATTGCCATCAACGATTTCAGCGACAGCGGATCGATATCGGAAAAATGTTGAAGATAGACCTGCGGGAATTCCTTTTTCGATTCCTGCAGGGCATCCAGCACGGTTTGGAAGGTGGTGATTTCCGACATCGCTATGGGGTCGGGATCTGCACCGGATTGACGAAATCCATCAAGTTGACGTAAAGCAGCAGGGCGATCAGCATGAGCATGGCGATGCCGTTAACCATGTTCTCCCCCCCCGTGGGGATGCGCCTGCGAAAGAGAATCTCGGGCATGGTGAATAGGATGCGTCCACCGTCCAACGCGGGAATCGGAAACAGGTTCATCACACCCAACGAAATGCTCAACACGCCGATCAGGTTGAGGGTCCAGTTGGTGGGACGCGGCGCGCCGGTGGAGGCCGGCGCGGAGGCCGCCTCCTGCCGGCTGGTGACATCCTCCTCAACCGCTACTCCGAACATATCGAATATGCCCTTGAAGCCGATAAAGCGCGCGTCTTCCGGTGCGATCACCCCTTGAATCAACGCGATCGGAAGATACACAATGGTGACCGCCTGAATGGCCGTGATAGTCGCACCGCCGCCCGCGATCTCACCGAGGGTGGCCGGGCGCGTGGGATACCCCAGCCCGATCCCCAAGGCGCCCTCCTCCCGCTTTCGGCTTGAAAGTGGAGTGGCAGTTATCGTGAACTCCTCCCCGTTCCGCTCGAGCAACAGTTCCACCGGGACGTCGAGATTGTCCTGGATGATGTCGATCGCGGGCTGGATCTCGGCCACGCGCTCGCCATTGATCGCCAGCAGCATATCCCCGCGCAACACCCCAGCCTTCAACGCGGGGGAATTCGGAGAAACGGAATCGATCTTGATCGAACCGGGCATCGAGATCCCCTCGACCGCGATCAACAGGGAAAACACGAGCACGGCGGTGATCAGGTTCATCAAAGGGCCGGCAGCTAGGACCACCAGCCGCTTCCATGGACTGGCCGAGGCCAGCCCGCCCGGCACGCTTGGATCGTTTTCACCCTTTGGACGTACGAACCCTCCCAGCGGAAGCGCGTGGATCGTGAACTCGGTCCCCTTCCACCGAAAGAGCGTTGCCAATTTGTAGGAGGGCAGGCCGAACCCGAACTCCTCCACCTCCACCTTCGCCCAACGCGCGGCGATGAAATGCCCCAACTCGTGTACAAAGATCATCCCGCCCAGCGCCAGGATAAATACGATTAAAGTTACAAAACCAGATACCATTTACCAATCCTTTACCACCTGATGCGTGGCGGGGAGGATTATATCCTTGTTTTGATTTTTGAAATTTAGGATTGGATTAGACGATCTGCGCCGGCCCGCCGGTTCCGGCCGACAGCACATCCCCCACGCCGGGCAGCTCCCGCAAACGCCGCTCGACCTCTCCGGCGCTCGCGCGCTCGCACACTACATGCACGTTGGGTCCTGCGTCCACGGTGTACGCCGCGGCGAGTCCAGCAGCGCGCCAGGTGCGCACCGCATGGAAGATCTCCACCGTGATCGCCTGCCAGTACATCAATGGCGGTGTAGAGGTCATCATCACCGCGTGCATCATGTCCGAGTCGTGTTCGATGATTCGCGCAAAGGCTTCGAAATCCTTCTTCAGGATGGCTTCTCGGCAGATCGCCAAACGCCGCGGCGCATCTGCCACGCGGGCGCCTTGAAGCGGGCTGGTTCCCGCGATGGCATGACCTTCGGAGGAGCCGGTCTTCTTGTGTTCGGGATTCACCAACGCGATGCAATCGACCATGTCCCAATGATCTGGAGGGGCGATCGAGAAGGCAAAGCAATCCTTTTCCGCCGTCCCCATCTGCCATTCCACAAACCCGCCCGGGATCGAACGGGCGGCGGAGCCGGAACCCCGCCGCGCCAGGCGCGACAACTCGCTCTCGCTCAATTCCAGTCCGGTCGCCCGGGTGGCTGCGAGCGCCAGCGCGGCGAAGGCCGCGGCCGAGGAGGCAATGCCCGCACCGGTAGGGAAGTTATTTTCGCTCATCACTTCGGCGTGCATCTTCGAGCCGGCCATGCGCCGCACCAGTTCCAGGACCTGCGAGACACGGTCCAGATTTTTCCCGGCGATCTCATGCCCGTTGACGATCAACTCATCGTACGGCAGGGATGGCTGAAAGCTGACGATCGTGCGCGTGTACAGCCCGTCGAGGTTCATCGAGATCGAGCCGTTGGAGGGGAGGCGCAGTTCGTTATCGCGGTTGCCCCAGTATTTGACGAAGGCAATATTGGGGTGCGCGAGGGCGTTGGCGGAAGCCATGGGCTGAGTGTATCATGAAGGATATCCTCATGGTTGATCATGGGTTATATAGTCAAATCGTGCCCAAGGAGATTCCCGTGAACCCCTTCATCGCACTCGCCCTAACCTTCGCCATTTCGCTCTTGTTCCTGCGCGCGATGGATTTCATCGCCCACCGCGGCTGGATGGATAGCAAGCTCAGCCGCAAGCTCATCCACATCGGCACCGGTCCTTTGTTCGTCTTGTGCTGGTTTCTCTTTCGCGAGGCGCCCGAAGCGCGCTGGCTGGCCGCGCTCGTGCCGTTCGCCATCACCGCCCAGTTTGTGTTGATCGGCCTCGGCATGATCAAGGACGAGGCCTCGGTCAAGGCAATGTCGCGCAGCGGGGATCCGCGCGAGATCCTGCGCGGTCCGCTGTACTACGGGATCATGTTTGTGCTGCTGACGATCACTTTCTGGCGGGATTCACCCGTCGGGATCGTCGCGTTGATGATGATGTGCGGCGGCGACGGGATTGCGGACCTGGTCGGCCGGGGAATCCCCTCCCCCAAACTGCCGTGGAGCCGGGAAAAGTCCGTCGCGGGGACGGTCGGTGTCTTCACCGGCGGCTGGTTCATGGCAGCCGCGATCCTCTTCATATATGTGCAGGCCGGCGTCTTCGCGGGACCGTTCTCCGGGTATCTGATCCCGCTCACACTGGTCGCACTGGGGGCAACGTTGATCGGGGCGCTGCCCTACAAGGATGTGGACAACATCACCGTCACCCTCACCGCCGTGATCGCGGGGTGGCTGCTCTTCTAGCGCGGCAATGTCAACCAAGGTTCGATTGATTCCGCCAACAAACGTGTGAACACTTCCTTCCCAAACTCGGACAAATGCGTCGGGCTGATGAAGTATTCCTGCTTCAACCTCTCATCGGAACTGAAGTCCAGATACGGAATCGCTTGACGTTCCAGGTACGCACGCAAGGCGGTGAAGTATCCTGCAAGCGCGAGCGGATCCGCGGACTGGGACTCACGAACCAACGTCTTGATTTGGACAAATACAAGCTGGATGTTGTTTTCCCTCGTCAAGCGGATCATCTCAGGTAAAAAAGACCGATCGACCTGACGATCGAAATTGAGTTGTTCGGGCGTGAACAGGTATTCCTCCGCCGAGGTCACCGCGTCCGGGTCCAAGTTTGCGCCGTTATACAGGGTCTCCAGTGAATCGTCCGCGCACTGCACGTCGCAGCCAGTCCATTTCAAGATGGAATACCGAATCTGAGTGTCGATCTCCCGGCGAACGTCCAACCGAGCAGCGTAGGGCGGCAGATAGGCATCCGCCCAGCGTTCCAGCGGATTCATCTCATTGACAAAAGCCAATTGCAGCAACAAAGGTTCGTTGTGGCGCGCGTATTCATCCAGGGGTTCGAAATAGCTTCCCTGGACGCGAAAGCCGGGGGCCGTCAGGATCGTATCGCGGAAGACGATGACCAGAAGCGGCGGTTTGTAAGGGGATTCCAGAATGTTGTTCCTGAGCACCAGATACCAGAAGGCGGATGCCGATCCCTGGATCCCGATGCTGTAGGCCGGCCGCCCGGTCAAACGCGAGAACACCTGCTCATCCAAGCCGTAGATCAGGGTCGAATCTCCGATCAAGACGATTTGAGGTTCCCCCTTCACCAATGCATCCAGATGATCCTTGCGAACCTGCCTGTCAAAGCGGGGTCCCGGCGGACGCGGCAGGGTCAATCCATATCGACGCGAGACGACGATCCCTGAAAGGCCCATCAAAACAGCAACCAGGAGAAGATACTTCAGGAAGGTTTGCAACTGAATACCCTAGAACTGGAAGTAGATGAAATCCGAAGTCGCCGAATTCACATACACGATGACCAACAGGGTGGCGAGGGCATGATACAGTCCCTGGAGCCAGCCCTCGCGCAAATAGCGGTCGATCAACCACTTGAGAATCAAGGGCAGCGAATAATAGAAGATGACGGACAGGGCCGTCAGTCCACCGATCCAGTCATCCCTGGATTCAATGAAGGGCGTTTGAAAGAGACTGCCGCCCAGCCAGCCGAGGGAGGGTGCGCGGAAGATCGCCCAGCCCAGGGTGATCCACCCGAACATCACCAGCCAGGCGACGAAACGGGCACCTTTCGTCTTCGGCGCCCAATCGCCTCGGAGGCCGATCAGCTGGTAAGAGGCGATCAATACGCCATAATACAAACCCCAGACAAGAAAAGTCCAGCCTTCTCCATGCCACAAGCCAGAGACCAGCATCGTGAGGATCGAGGGAATGACCAGCACAAGGAATTCAGACTGTTTAAGATGGCTCTTCAACAGCGCGCGGCGGACCGGGAAGAAGATGTAGTCCCGCAGCCAGGTGGACAAGGTGATATGCCAGCGATTCCAGAATTCGGTCGGTGTCAACGAAAGATATGGGAGTTTGAAATTTTCCGAGGTCTCAAGCCCGAGCAGGCGGGCAGTGCCCCGAGCCAGATCGGTGTAGGCCGAGAAGTCCGCGAGGATCTGTAATGTATATCCAAGGGAGGCGCAAAGCAGCAGGAATCCCGACGGCTGGTTCATGGCGAACACATGGTCCACGACCACGGTGACGCTGTCCGCCACCACGATCTTTTTGAAAAATCCCATCACGAGCAGCGGCCAGGCGTAGACCAGATGTTCCGCCTTCCAGGCGCGCAGGCCTTCCAGTTGTTTTAAAAGAACCTGTGGCCGGTCGATCGGTCCGGAGAACACTTGTGGAAAGAACGAGACATACGCGGCAAAGGCAACCCAATCCCGGGTGGGTGCCAGGACGCCGCGCCGCACGTCGATCAGATACCCGATCTTCTTTAATAGGTAGAAGGAAAGACCAAGCGGAAGGATGATCCGCGAAGAGAATAGATCCCCTGCCAGCCCGATCCGGGAGGACCACGAAGCCAGCGCCTGATCGAAGAAAAAATAGTACTTGACAAAGCCAAGCAGGCCAAGATTTACAGCCACACCGAACCAGAGCAGGCTGCCCGCCTTTTCGCTCCAGCGGAGCATGCCGAGAGCAAGGAAATAATCTATGGTCAGAGAGATAAAAAGGATCGCAACATGCCAGGGCGCGAGCCAGCCATAAAAAACTGCGCTGGCGGCCAGTAGGAAGACGTTCTGCCAATCCCGCCGGCGGACCAGCCAGTAAATGAGGAGGAGAACTGTGAAGAAAAGGATGAATTCGTAACTGGTGAACGCCATGTCTCAGATCTCGGGCTGTTCCTCCACGTTCACCATCACCTTGTATGCCTCCGCGTATTGGATGCCCTTCTCCCTGCCTTCCTCCTCCGCCCACTCGCGCAGCATCTTTTCGGGATCCCAATCGCCAAGCTGGCTGGCGTGCTTCCTCAACGCCTCGAGCTTGATAACAATGGTCCCCGTGATATCCACCCAGGTATCGGGCTTCTCCGAGCCATGGACATAGACACGCTTGACCTTGTGCGGTTCGTGCCCCTGCGCCAGCAGGTCGGTGAAGATCAAGCGCGTCTCCGCCGAAGGGAAGACCGCGTACAGCGCGGCCTGCGCCGCGGCGCGGTGGTCCGGATGATTGATGTACCCATTCCCATAGAATACGCCCTGCGGATCGCCGATCACCACCACGTCCGGCTTGAACTGGCGGATGATGCGCGTCAACTCCTTTCGCAGGGAGACGGTCGGCTCCAGTTCGCCGTCGGGGTGACGCAGGAAGAGGGTTTGTTTGATGCCAACGATGGCATTCGCCGCGGTTTGCTCCTGCTCCCGCAGTCGTGCCAACACGGGTTTATATTCCGCCCCGCGGGTCGGATCGTTCGATCCGGAATCGCCGCTGGTGATCACGACCGAGATGATCTCACACCCGGCGCGCGCCCACTTGGCCAGGGTACCGGAAACGGTAAAGTCCTGGTCATCAGGATGGGCATGTATGCTCATGGCGGATTGGGGGATGTATTCCTTTTCTTCAGGCATGGCCGTGATTGTAATCGAATGTGGGTTCACCCACAGTACACGATCTCATCGATCCATTCCGCCTCAAATCGCCCATTCAGGCGATGTCCCGATTCGGTACGCAGGTCGAATTCGCCCTCCAGCGGTCTCCCCAATTCGACCCGCGGGAAGGATACTTTCCCCGTCAGCGGGATGGAGAAACTGTATCGTATAAAGTAAACCGCCTGCCCAACCTGCGAGTAACCCTGCGGCAGGGAGTACCTTGCAGGATGATCGATATTGGGCGATTCGTATATGGAAATATTGATGATCGTTCCCGCCTCATACGGAATGGAAACGGTGAACGCCGGCCCATCCCAGGGTGCGCAATCGCGAACAACCGAAGCCGCAAAGACCTGGACCGATTCTTGACTTTGCAGGACGTACAAATACCATAATCCACCGAGGAGAAGGATTGGCACGGTGATCAACCCGTAAGGCGCGGTTCTCGGCTTGATCATGGAAAGAAGACGTAGAACCCTCCGAATTTGTTTCCCTGGAAGAAAGAGCGAAAGTCGATGAGATGTGTCATTTCTCGATCACGTGCATGACCGGGAATCCCTTCCAGCCTTGAAGCACGAACTCATATCGGAAGTCTGCATCGTCGCTGGAGGTGGACACACAGTCGTATTGAACCCATGTTCCGGAAGAGTCAACCGCAGAGCAGCTCGTCATACCGCTGATCTTCCCTCCGGAGATGGGTAAAAGGGTCATGTAAACCAGGGGGATGATGATCAACAGAAAGGCCAGGCCCGCCTTGAGCCAGGGATTCAATTTTTGGACGATCAAGAACAGCAACCCAATGGGAATCACCAGGCAGGAGATCGCCGGTGCCACGGTATTCGTCATAAACGTCCATGACGGAGCCAGCGCAAGGTTAAACACGGCCAGGCTCAGCCCGATCAGCGGTCCGCACAAAAGCAGGGTGAAGAAAAGAATCAGTTTTCGGGCAGGTGGCCCCATTGCTGGGTTTGATTTCATGGGCGAAGTATAGCATGCCACAAACGCAGCTGCGATTGGGATTACAATAGAAATGAATCCCCCCGGACTTCCGAAGTCTGACAGACTTCGGAAGTCCGGGGTCTCGGCAGGAAAAGAGTATGCCGCGCAGAATAACCCCATTTATCCCTGATACGTATTACCATCTCTACAATCGTGGCAATAACCGTCAGGCGGTTTTCTTTGAGGCGGATAACTATGCTTACTTTCTTGGCGGGATAAAGAAATATCTTCATCCAGTTGTGCACATCATTGCATATTGTTTACTGCCAACTCATTATCACATTTTAGTGCGGATCAAAGGTCAAACTTCCGAAGTCTTTATGACTTCGGAAGTTTCAGAGAGAGTCTCCCGCGCCATGCAAAAATTCTTGATTTCCTACACCAAAGCCATCAACAAGCGTTTCTCTCGCGTCGGTGCATTATTTCAAGGGCAATTCCAAGCGAAGCCAATAAAGAATTTCTCCCATTTACTCAACTTATGTATATACATCCACGCCAATCCGGTGAAAGGTGGACTAGCCACTTCCCCCAAAGATTGGATATACTCGAATTACCTTGAATGGCTGGGCCGGCGCAATGGCGCATTGGTTGAACGGGAATTTATTCAGGAACACTTCGGTTCATCCACTGAATATCAAGAACTTGTCACTCGATTTGTCAAAACACGTTATTTGCCCAATGATGCGAGAAGGTATTTGGAGGCGTTCGAATAATCACCCCATCTGAGATTTCCGAAGTCTTTAAGACTTCGGAAATCTTTTGCTCAAGGAGACAATATGCCCATCACCCTCGACGGTTCGTCCCTCACGATCGAAAAACTGGTAGGCATTGCGCGCGACAACGAGAAGGTGGAACTTGCCCCCGAAGCCCTCGAGCGCATCAAGGTCTGCCGCGCCATGCTGGAGGAGAAACTGGCCAACAAGGAGATCATGTACGGGACGAATACCGGCATCGGTGAGTTCTCCGAAAAGATATTAAGCGACGAGCAGGTGAAGGATTTTCAGAAATACCTGATCTACAATCACGCCGCGGGGATCGGCGAACCCGCGCCGATCGAGCATGTGCGCGGCGCACTGGCCGGGCGCATCAACGTCCACGCGCACGGGAATTCCGGCTGCCGACCCGAGATCACCCTGACACTGGTGGAGATGCTGAACAAAGGCGTCACACCCGTTGTTTGTCAGAAGGGATCGGTGGGTGCCAGCGGCGACCTGGCTCCGATGGCGCAGGCCGCGCTGCTGCTCATGGGTGAAGGAGAAGCATTTTATCAAGGCGGGCGGTTATCCGGTCAGGAGGTCATGAAACGCGCAGGGATTCCGATTCCGGGCTTGCAGGCACGCGACGGCCTGGCCGCGATCAACGGATCCAATTTGTTGACCGCCATGTCCGCCTTGCACATCTACGATATGGAACGATTCCTCAAGCAGGCCGAGGTCGCGGCGGCAATGTCGATCGAGGCGCTTCTGGGAAATTTGAAACCCTACAACGCCAAACTGCATGAACTGCGCGGCTTCAACGGCGCGATTTCGTCTGCGAAAAATATCATGAAGGTCATCGAAGGCTCGGACCTGACGACCGGAAAGATGAAGACCAAGGTGCAGGACGCGTATTCGATGCGTTCGACGCCGCAGGTGATCGGCGCGGCGCGCGATGCGGTTGCCTATGCGCGTTCGCAGCTCGAGATCGAATTGAATGGCGTGGGCGATAACCCGATCTTCGTGCCGGAGATGAAGCTGACATTGACCGGCGCGAACTTCCAGGGTTCGCCGGTTTCACTGCCGATGGACATGGCCGGCGCGGCGATCACGATGGTTTGCGTTCTATCAGAGCGGAGGATGAACCGGTTGACCAACCCCGCCCTTTCCGCGGGACTGCCGGATTTCCTCGCCCACGAACCAGGTTTTTATTCCGGCATGATGCTCAGCCAGTACACCGCCGATCATTTGATCGTGGAGCAGCGGATTCTCGCCGCGCCTGCCTCGATCCAATCCATCCCGGCCGCGGCGGACCAGGAAGACTTCGTTTCAATGGGCATGAACACTGCGATTAAAAATGGTCAGATCCTCGATAATGCATACGGCGTCTTGGGGATCGAGCTGATGGCCGCCGCGCAGGCGCTGGACTTCCGCGAGTTCACGCCCGGCAAAGGGACGAACAAGGCGCGCGAAGTCATCCGGAAATATGTCAAACATCTGGATATCGACCGACCGCTGTACCCGGATCACAATGCGCTGATGGAACTGGTGAAGTCCGCCGAGATATTGAACGAGGTGGAACAGGTGATCGGCAAACTGGACTAACTCCAAAACAATCGCGCGCTTTATCACCCCGAATGCATGACAAAAATTCTTTTGCCTCGAGGGTGGATGTAGTAAAACATGATGAAACCCGAAGGAAAGAAGAAAAAGAATGAAATCCCTTAAACCCCTATTAGGAACGATGCGACTACCGTTCGTGATCCTGGCGCCCGCCTGTGTGCTGGTGGGATTAGGCACCGCGTATCGACAGACCGGCACGATCAACTGGATCTACTTTCTTCTGACGCTGATCGCGGGCATCTGCGCGCACATCAGCGTCAACGCCTTTAACGAGTACTTCGATTTCAAAACCGGGCTCGACTCGCACACGCAGAAGACTCCGTTCAGCGGAGGCAGCGGTACTTTGCAAGCTCATCCGGAACTGGCCAGGGGCGCGCTGGCCATTTCCTGGGCCTCCTTTGGGATCACCGCCTTGATCGGCCTGTTCTTTCTGTTTAAATGGGGCTGGGCTGCGCTCCCGATCGGCATCCTCGGTTTGCTTTTGCTTTACGGTTACACCGCGTGGATGGTGTACAACCCGTTCCTGTGTCTGATCGCCCCGGGACTTGGCTTCGGTCCATTGATGGTGCTCAGCACACACTACGCATTGACTGGGACTCTATCGTTCCAGGCTCTTACCGCCTCGCTCGTCCCCTTCTTCCTCGTCAGTAATCTGCTATTGCTTAATCAATTCCCCGACCTCGAAGCAGATCGCTCCGTCGGCCGCCGGCATTATCCCGTCCTGATCGGCCGCACCGCAAGCGGAATCATCTATATTGCCTTCCTGATTTCAACCTACCTTGTCATCGGCGCCGGCGTGTTCTTCGGCGTCCTGCCCCCCCACGCGTTGCTCGGTCTGCTCACGCTGTTCTTTGCCGTGCAGATCATCCCCA
>VGNF01000098.1 GCA_016866195.1 Chloroflexota bacterium
GGGGCAACGCTCCGAGACAGATGCCGCTATCGATGATCGGCAGCGCGGCGAAGTATCCCCATCCGAAGGTGTTGTCGTTTCCTTTGACCTTGAATTTTCGCGAAAGGGCATCCCCCGTCTGAATCGCTTGTCTCATTCCTGGCAGGGAAGGTTTTGGGGGAAAGATCCGGCCGGTTTCCCAGTCCGGCAACCGAAAAACCTTTTCCTCCAGCCAGAGCTCCACTTCCCCATCGATATAACGACTTGTCACGGATAGGATGTGATCGCGTTGTGCCTCTAACGAACCTTGTTTACGGAGTTGCTGACCCAGATCAGCGATTTGCCGCCAGTCCCATCCATCCGCAGAACGTGTTGCGGCTGCCATAAACTCACCCTCTTCGCTTGGTCATGGTCAAAATATTTTGATTTCCGATCGATTCATAATGGACTTCGTCCATCAGTTTGCGCATCAGGTAGATCCCGAGTCCGCCGATCTGACGTTTGGAAAGATTTGTTGTCACATCCGGTTGTCTCACCTTGGATGGATCGAAGGTTTTCCCGTAATCACGCATCACAATCACCAGCGAATCGCCTTGCAAATTACAGGAAACTTCAAGCGTGCCGTTTGACATCCCTGCATAGGCGTGTTCGATGATGTTCGTTGCCGCTTCATCGGCAGCAAGCTGGAGCGAGTAGACCTCCTTTTCGCCGAATCCACTTTGGCCGGCGACGCCTGCCACAAATTCACGAATTTCATCCAAATATTCGTAACGCGCGGGAATACTCAAGAAGGGCATGAATAGAAACCGAAAGCCGCCTCTTGAATGTCGAAACAGAGGCGGCTTGCGAGGTGTCGCCAGGAAGATCTAGAAATTTCCGACAGCTTCAAGGGAATCATCAAATGTCTTAAAAAGCTCGGTGAACCCTGCCAGTTCCAGCGCTTCCTTGATCCGGACCGGGACCTTGACCAGGACCACTTCACCGCGATTATATCGCTTGCAATTTCGCTGTGTGGCCAGCAGGGCGCGAAACCCTGCGCTGGACATATACTCCATATCGGTCATATCCACTGCAATTTTGTAACGCCCGCCGGAGGTGATTTTTTCCAAGGCCCTGCTAAATTCCGGAGCAGTCGAACTGTCCACACGACCCTTAACCCTGATCAGGTCGCAATGCTTGAACTCTTGGCTGGATACTTCCATACGGCTCCTCCATGAGCAGAAACAAATCTGGACAAAATTCCGCTGGATTATATCACGATCCGCAAATTCCCTGACGGTCAAGCGAGCAATCCCGAATACCCATCAGTTGAAAAATCCACTCTGGACGATCCAGAGCGGAAAATTCCGGAAATATGCAGAAGGCAGACGAGATGGGTTATGGACCTTACAATGTCATAACTATCCAAGGTTCCGTTCTATTCTCCGGAAAATTCGTTTAAAATGGGATGTCATAGGATTATTCTCGATGGATGACCCTGTCCGAATTATGCTGGTGGAAGATAACACCGACCATGCTGAGCTTGTCATCCGCACGCTAAGAGACCACCAAATCCCCAATCGCGTCCAGCACTTCTCAGACGGACAAACCGCCCTGGATTACCTGCTTCGCCAGGGGAAATACGCAGACGTGGAATCCGATCCCAGGCCGCAAATCATCCTCCTGGATTTGCGCTTGCCGCGCGTGGACGGATTGATGATCTTGAACATGATCAAGGAAAATCCTGAGCTAAAGACCATACCGGTTGTCGTTCTGACCACCTCCGAGGCGGATCGCGACGTTAAGCGGGCGTACGAACACCATGTCAACAGTTACCTTGTGAAACCGGTGGGATATGAAGAATTCAGTAAATTGATGAGTGACCTTGGACATTATTGGTTTGGCTGGAACACCTATCCGCGCGATTAATGGATAATCCACATGTTGGCCGAGTCAATTCTCATCTTGCTCATCGAAGATGAAGAGCCGCATGCAGAATTAATTATCCGCGCCTTCACGGAACAGGGGAGTCGTATCCATATTCATCACGTCAAGTCACTCTCCGAGGCAAGACCCTTCATGCAGATTCAGAGACCTTCTTTGATCATCGCAGATTGGCGCCTGCCGGATGGTGAAAGCATGGAGCTGCTGCAGGACAATAACGATCCACTCTCCATCCCATTGATCCTGATGACCAGCTATGGCAACGAGCGAATCGCTGTGGAGGCATTGAAATCCGGCGCCCTCGATTACGTGGTCAAATCGCCCGAGTCGATGCAGGATATGCCTCACTTGGTGGAAAAGGCCCTCGAACACTGGGTGGCGCGCGCGGACCGCATACGCATGCAGGAAGCGCTTTTGGAAAGCGAGGCGCAATTTCGGTTGCTTGCGGAAAACGCCGGTGACATGATCTCACGACACGCAGAAGAAGGAACCTTCCTGTACATTTCACCCGCCTGCAGGACGATTCTGGGCTACCCACCCGAGGAATTGATCGGCTATCAACATCTTGAGGCGATAATTCATCCGGACGATTTCAAGACCGTTCGAAAATCGATCTGGAAGAACCGAACCAATCCCCACCCCATCACAGTCAGTTATCGGGCCAGGCACAAGCAGGGGCATTACGTCTGGCTGGAAACTTCCGCCCGAATCATTCGGGATCCCGCGAGCGGGAAATTTCTGGAAATCCAAGCCGCCTCGCGCGATATCACCGAAAGGAAATATGCCGAAAGAGCGCTTCAGGATGCCCACGAAAGCCTGCAGCAGGCGTATGACCGCACAATCGAAGGCTGGGTTCGGGCTCTGGACTTGCGCGATCGAGAGACGGAGGGACACACTCAACGGGTAACCGAATTGGCTGCGCGCGTTGCCGGGAGGGTGGGATTCTCAGAAGAGGAGATCGTTCACATCCGCCGAGGGGCCTTGCTGCATGACATGGGAAAAATGGCCATCCCGGATGAAATCCTGCAAAAGCCCGGTCCCCTGACGGATGCAGAATGGGTCATCATGCGACGCCATCCCATTTATGCCTATGAAATGCTATCTCCCATTTCGTATCTCCTTCCAGCGTTGGATATCCCGTTCAGCCATCATGAACGATGGGATGGAAGCGGGTATCCGCGCGGCCTCAAGCAGGAGCAGATTCCTCTAAGCGCCAGACTCTTCGCGATCATCGATGTGTGGGACGCCTTAAGCAGCGATCGACCTTACCGGAAAAAATTGCCCGCGGAAGAGGTCAAGAAATACATCCTGGAGAATTCAGGCACACTGTTTGACCCCAAATTAGTCGAAATCTTCATGGAAATTGTCGATTCAAAAGAAGAATGATCCGGCCTCGGGTCTTCATTCAATGGAAAATTCCATAGCGGAAAAAAGGCCCGGATCTTAGGCGAGTTTGACACCTCGATCCCGTTCGAGTATCCTTTCAACGCCCGGGCAGGTCCGGCGCGGCGAAGCCTATCAAACTCCGCCAGGGTCGAAAGGCAGCAACGGTAAGAGAGTGCTCTCGGGTGCCGCCGGTCGCCTGCCCGGGCATTTCTTGTTTATAATCTCGTCATGTTCACTTCAAAACGAATCCGCCTACGGATCATATTCGTTCTTGGAGTCGTGGCAGGCATCCTTTATGGCTGGGTTGTCGACCCGGTGGAATACACGGATGTCACACCCGGGATTCTCAGGGAGGATTATCGTGCAGATTATGTATTGATGGTCGCCGAAGCCTACCATGGGGATTATGACACCAACGCGGCTGCCCGTCGGCTGGCAGTTTTGGGTAGTGCGTCTCCGGCCGACACCTTATCCGCGACACTGGAATATGCGAGAGGGAACAAATTCTCCCAACAGGAAATCTCCATGCTTCAGGAGCTGTTCTCTGCCATGCAGGCATATCAACCCGGTGAAGGAATCAGTCCTTGAAGATCGACCTGCACAATCCGCTCCTTCAAATCACGCTGATCTTCTTGGCAGGGATCGGATTCGGGCTGTTTTATTCATGGAAGATCTCCCCGGTCACTTACGTGGACGCGGATCCATCCCTGCTTCAATCGGATTTTAAGGATCTCTATCGGCAGGTGATAGCCGCCTCGTATGCAGCTACAAAAGACCTGCCGCGCGCCCGGGCGCGCATCGGGCTGCTGGCGGATGTCGATCCTGTTGGTGAGTTGAGCGCTCAAGCACAGCGTATGCTGGCTGCGGGTGAACCCTTCGACCGTGTTCGCCGCATGGCACAGCTCGCAACCGACTTGACCCAGGGGGTGACGGCCAATCCTTTCACGAGTACACCCTTCTCTCAGCCGGTAGGGACTGTCCTCGAATCCACACCTTTGGTTGAGGAAACCTTAACCCAGGAACCCCCCCCCAGCTTCGAAGGCACATTATTCGTTGAAGGAACTCCGCTTTCGCCCATCATTCAGGAGACCCCGACTCCACGCTCATTCTCTACACCCATCCCCACGACAGTGCTTCCCTTCATGCTCGTCGGGCAGGAGACGGTTTGTGATTTGACTCTGGAGGAAGGATTGCTACAATTAATCCTGATGGATGCCCGTCGCAGACAGGCTGCAGGGGTGCACATCGTCATCACCTGGCCGGAGGGCGAAAACGACCTTTTCACCGGCTTGAAACCCGAGCTCGGAAACGGGTATGCCGACTTCATCATGCAGGCGGACGAGGTCTATAGCGTCCGCGTGGTGGACGGAGGATCCTTTGTTCCAAACATTTCCGCCCCGCTTTGCAGCGATCCGGGTGGAAACCAATATTTGGGAGGTCTCCTGCTGACATTTCAACAGCCTTAAGACAGGTCAAAAAAATCCCTCTCTCCAATTCAATTTGAATACCAAAGTGGGAACAGATCCCTCCGCCGTGGATGTCGCTTGTTGGCACACGCCGGTCCCTGCAACTTTCCCCCCTGCCTCACGTTATATCCTTCAGATTCGAGACAAGGAGTAACGAATGAACGCTCAAACATCCATGCAGAAGCCCGGATTGTATACTGCGATTGCCGTGATGACCCTTACCAGCGGGATCATCAACCTGTTCTGGGGATTCATCGCATCCGTGACCGCGCTGAGCACCATTGTCGGAGTAATCTGCCTTCCGCTCACAATTCTCCCAACCGTCCTGGGCATATTCGAGATCATCTATGCCGCCAAATTGTTTAGCGACCAACTTCAACCAGTCCAGCCCTCCCCATCCATGGCCGTGTTCCAGATCCTGGCTTTTGTATACGGCAATATTTTCTCCATGGTCGTCGGTATCCTCAATCTGATCTTCTTCAACGATCAGGCGGTTAAGGAATATTTCACCTTCCGTAACAGTGGTGGTCCCCTCTCGATGGTCTCGGCCTCCGCTGCCGGTACGCCTTTGGCACAGATTCGAACGCCGCCTAAAGAAACCGATCCTAATCCCACCCCTTAGATCCCAGCGCGATTCGTCAGAAAAATCCTGATGAATCGCGGGAGCTTTTCCCCTTGACGCCTTCTCCCCTCGACCTTAGAATTTCCCCAACAACTTAACGGATATCAGGGAAGAGACTCGGGCTCAGGCAATCACTGAACCATGAGCGCCGAAGGTGCAAACCTGGAACAGGCGAACCCAGGTGAAACTCTCAGGCAAAAGGACCCTGTACCGATCCACTCTGGAAAGTCTCGCTCCACGAGACACCGACGGTGTAACATGTCATCGACGGTTTGGAGCAGGATATTTGACTGCTCAAACTGAGATCCGACATGAATCTCTCAGGTCCCCTTACAATGGACGCACAAGTATCGAATCGTGCGTCCTCTTTTTTATTCGCCACCATTACCATCCAAAAGGAGTGAACAGATCCATGAACGCGCCATCCAATCTAAAATACAGCAAATCCGATGAATGGTTCGATCCATCCAGCGGTGCGGTTGGCTTATCCGATTACGCCCAAAGCCAGCTATCCGATATCGTCTTCGTCGAAATCCTGGTTGATGAAGGGGAAACGGTGGAGGTGGGCAAGGCGATCGCCTCCGTGGAATCCGTGAAGGCCTCGGCCGAGATCTTCTCTCCCGCAGCCGGAAAGGTTATTTCGGTGAACAAGGGCTTGTCTGAGAAACCTGAGACGCTGAATTCCGATCCGTATGGGGCGGGATGGATGATCAAGGTCGAGGGCGGGACCACCGGCGATGTAATGGAGTCCGCTGCCTACGTAAAATATTGCGAAGAGAGAACCCATTAACCATCGGGGATTGACGGTTGGCAGCTCGAAGATTGAAACCAATCGCCAATTGCCGTGTACAGGAGCCGATAATGACTTATATACCCATCAGCCCCAAGGAACGGGACGAGATGCTGAAAATCATTGGGGTCGGAACACTGGACGAATTATTCGACGCAGTGCCGAAAAAGCATCGCTTCCCCAAACTTAATCTCCCCCAAGCTCTATCGGAAATGGAAGCCTTGGCTCTTCTTGGAGAACTGGCCGCGGGAAATGAAAATGTACGCGAGCACATGATCTCCTTCCTCGGCGCCGGTGCGTACAACCATTACATCCCTGCGGTAGTGGACCATATTCTGCGCCGCGGGGAATTTTACACTGCGTACACTCCCTATCAACCGGAAATTTCCCAGGGCACGTTGCAGTCAATTTTCGAATATCAATCACTGATGGCCAACCTGACTGGGATGGAGGTTTCCAATGCTTCACACTATGACGGTGCGACCGCAGCAGCGGAGGCGGTAAGCCTGGCTCATGCGCAGTTCCGCGGCAAGCGGAAGAAGATCGTCATGTCCCCAACCGTCAATCCGCAGTATCGTGCGGTGATTCGCACCTATACCCAGGGAATGGGATTGGAGGAGGCCGGTGACGATCCGACTGCAGATCTGGAGGCCGGTCCTGAATTCCTTACCCAGTTCATCGATGACAACACCTCGCTGGTCATCGTCCAATACCCGGATTTTTTCGGACGCATCTACGATTACGCGAAGTTGATCGATGCCGCACACGCCAAGGGCGCACTGGTTTGCGTGGTTGCCAATCCAACCGCTCTGATCATGCTGAAGACGCCGGGCGAAATGGGCGCGGATATCGTCGTGGGCGATGCCCAGCCCTTCGGCATCCCGCTTTGGTATGGAGGGCCCTATCTGGGTTTCTTCACAACGAAGAAATCCTTTGTGCATAAGATGGCCGGCCGCCTCGTGGGTGAAACGGTGGATGCGCGCGGTCAACGCGCGTACGTATTGACCCTGACCGCGCGCGAGCAGCACATCAAACGCGAGCGGGCAACCTCCAATATTTGCACCAATCAGGGACTACTGGCGCTCGCCTCTGCGGTGTACATGTCGGTGCTGGGAAAATCCGGGCTTCAGGAAGTAGCTGAACTGTGTTATCAAAAGGCCCATTATGCGGCTGCTGAATTGAGCAAAATCGACGGTTTCGGGTTGTGTTTCAGCGAACCGTTCTTTCATGAATTTGTCCTGTGCTGCCCGAAACCCGCAGGCGAGGTAAATCAACACCTGCTCGAGAACGGAATCATCGGCGGATACGACCTGGGTGAGGATTATCCGGCACTAAAAGATCACCTGCTGATTGCCGTCACCGAGATGAATAGTCGAGAAGAGATCGATACACTTCTCGAAGCCCTGAAGGAGGTCAGCCATGACTGACATTTCCGTCTCACAAAACGTGAAAATCGTTGAGCCAACCGTCTATGAGCTTTCCTCCGTGGGTCGGCGCGGCGTAGCCATGCCCGCTTCAGACGTGCCTGAAACCGCCTTGCCGGAAAAGACGCTTTTACGCACCTCCCTGCCCATGCCGGAACTGGCAGAAGTGGATGTGATCCGACATTATATGCACCTGAGCCGCTTCAACTACAGCGTGGATGGAGGATTCTATCCCTTGGGCTCGTGCACAATGAAATACAACCCGAAGATCAATGAGGACACCTGCCGACTGCCGCGATTTATTTACACTCATCCGCTTCAGCCGATCGAAACCGTTCAGGGAAACCTGGCATTGATGTACGAAATGCAGGAATGGCTGAAGGAAATCAGCGGATTCGCCGGGGTCACTTTGCAGCCCGCCGCTGGAGCTCACGGTGAGTTTACCGGCGTTCTGATGATGGCCGCCTATCACAAGTCGCGCGGGGATGCCAGGCGCACGAAGATGCTCATTCCGGATGCTGCGCATGGGACGAATCCGGCCTCTGTCGGGATGCTCGGCATGTCGGTGGCGACCATCCCCTCGGACGCGCGCGGGAACGTGGATCTCGAGGCACTGGAAACGGCGTGTGATGACACTGTGGCCGGCATGATGCTGACCAACCCAAACACGCTCGGAATGTTCGATGAGAATATCGAGAAAGTCATCAAACTGGTCAAGGATTGCGGCGGATTGATGTACGGGGACGGTGCCAACCTCAATGCGCTTCTGGGCATTGTGCGGCCGGGCGACCTCGGTTTCGACGTCATGCATTTCAACCTGCACAAAACCTTCTCTGTCCCCCATGGTGGCGGCGGACCGGGCTCCGGCCCAGTCGGCGTAAGTCAGCGTCTCGTCGATTTCCTCCCCTCACCGCTGGTCACGATCGTCGAGGAGGGAGATGACGAGGCGGCGCCTCTCTATGGATTCTTCACCCCCAAGCAGACGATCGGGCGGATGAAAGCGTTCCACGGTCATTTTGGAGGCGGTTTGGTCCGTTCCTATACCTACATAGCCATGCATGGGGCAGAGGGATTGAAAGACGTCTCCCAGTACGCCGTCCTCAATGCGAATTACCTGCAGGCGCGCCTGAGGAAAACATACAAGATTCCCTACGATCGAATCTGCATGCATGAATTCGTGGCCGAGGGTCAATTCGAGGGCTCCGATGTCCGCGCCCTGGACATCGCCAAACGGCTCATGGATTACGATTTCCATCCCCCCACCAATTATTTCCCGCTCATCGTTCACGAAGCATTGATGATCGAGCCGACCGAGACCGAGAACAAGGACACCCTCGATGCCTTCGCCGATGCCCTGATCAAGATCGCGGAGGAGTCACTTTTGCAACCAGAACTTCTTCACTCCGCTCCGCACATCACTCCGTTCGGGAGGATGGATGAGGTGAAGGCGGCACGCGAGTTGGTCCTCTGCTGCTGGCTGCCGGAAGGGTACGACCTGGAAAAGTAAGTGGTAAATGGTAATTGGAACCGCCTCGGAGGTGAAAGTCTTCGGGGCGGTTTTGATTTCTAAGGATTCTCTGAGATTCATTACGAAATGAATTTGCTTTTCCTGCGTCTAATGGATAGTCGTAAAATCGATCCGCTCTAGCAGTAAAGGAGATTCCCATGGCCAGTTACATCAAACCATCCGACGCCGAGATTCGGAAAAAGTTGACGTCCATCCAGTATCAGGTCACACAGCACGAAGGAACCGAGCCGCCGTTCCGCAACGAATACTGGGACAACAAACATGCCGGCATCTATGTGGATGTGGTCTCCGGCGAGCCGTTGTTCAGTTCGCTGGACAAATACGACTCGGGGACGGGTTGGCCGAGTTTCACCCAGCCGCTCGAACCAGCCAACATCGCCACACACACCGATTTCAAGCTCTTCATGCCCCGTACCGAGGTCCGCTCGAAAAACGCAAACTCGCATCTGGGTCACGTCTTCGACGACGGTCCCGCCCCGACCGGTCTGCGCTATTGCATGAACTCCGCGTCGCTGCGATTCGTCCCGGTCGAGAAGTTGGAAGAGGAAGGGTACGGGCACTACCTGTCCCTGTTTGATGGAAAGATAAGCGCCAGTTAATCAACAGTGGAACATAAAACGAAAAGCCTCGTAGGAATCTCCGAGGCTTTTTGATTCTTCCCTTACGAACATGGAAAGCCCGCGTCCGTCACGCGTCGGGCTATTTTTCGCGCGTCCACCTGAGTTGAAACTCCACTTCTTCGGAGGAGTCACCGCGCTCATGCTCGATGTTGATGATGGCAGTGGCAGGGATCGAAACGCGCTCCCCTGCCACCTGGATTTGAAACCTCTGACCCTGCTCGATGCAATCGGCAAGCCGCCGTAGTTTTTTGACGAACTGGGTCACGGGATAGTTCTTCTCGATGTCGCGTTTACGCTTCTTCTTTTGCGTTGCCATTTGAAATCTCCTTTACTCCATTGATCCCAGCCAGCCCTTCCGTTCCATCCACTTGGCAATTTCCAACACCGGCACGATTGTCACCGCCAGCGCGCTGACGATGAGCCAGTCCTCGAGGGGCAGGTAATACGTCCCGAAGGCGTCGTGCAGGAACGGCACGTAGAGGATCACGAAGAGAAGCGCCAGTTCCCAGATGATCGAGATATTGAGCCATTTGTTGGCAAAGGGTTGGTTGAGGACAGAGTGCCGGTCGGAGCGGAAGTTGTAAGCCTTGAAGAACTGGATCAGCACCAGCGAAACAAAGGTCATGGTCATGGCCTCTTCGAGGCTCTTGCCGACATTCAGTGCCCAGCTGAACAAGCCCAAATTGATGAATGCCGACCACAATCCGCCCAACACCATAAGGGTGACCACCGGACGGGTGAAAATGCCCGTGCGCGGATCGCGCGGCTTGCGCTTCATCAAATCCTTTTCGGGCGGATCCACCGAAAGTGCCAGCGCGGGCAGGCCGTCGGTGGCGAGGTTAACGTACAGGATCTGCACCGCCGTGAGCGGGAGCGGAAGTCCGAGCAGCACCGAACCTGCCATCAGAACGATCTCGCCGATGTTCGAGGAGAGCAGGTACATCAGGTACTTTTTGATGTTGCCGAAGACGCCGCGCCCCTCCTCCACCGCGGCGACGATCGAAGCGAAGTTGTCGTCGGTCAGCGTCATCGCGGCGGCTTCCTTGGTCACGTCCGTGCCGGTGATGCCCATCGCGATGCCGATGTCGGCCTTCTTGAGCGCGGGCGCGTCGTTCACGCCGTCGCCGGTCATGGCGGCGATGTGTCCGCGCGCCTGCCAGGCTGTCACCACGCGCAATTTGTGCGCAGGCGAGACGCGCGCATACACGCTGATGTCTTCCACCTCGCGCTGGAGGCGCTCATCGGGCATATCCTCCAACTCCGCGCCGGTCACCACGCGTCCGCCGTTGCGAAGCAGGCCCAACTCGCGCGCCACCGCCTGCGCAGTGACTGGATGATCGCCAGTGATCATCACCGGGCGGATCCCGGCCTCAGCGCAAAGGGCAATGGCGGCCTTGGCTTCGGGGCGTGGTGGATCGATCATGCCGGCCAGCCCGAGGAAGGTCATGCCGCGTTCGGCGGTTTCGAGGGTCGCGTCGGGTTTGGATGCGATCCCCAACACACGCAGCGCCTCTCCCGCCATATCCTGTGCTTTCGCCAGGATTTTCTCGCGCCCGGCCGGGTTCAGGGGTTGAATGCCGTCGTTCGTCAACACAAAGTCGCAGCCATCCAAAATCACTTCGGGCGCGCCTTTGGCATAGGCGGTCAGTTTTTCATCCATTTTGTGGAGGGTGGTCATGCGTTTGGTTTCGGACGAGAACGGGATTTCGCCCACGCGGGGATATGTGGAATCAGCCGCCTCTTT
>VGNF01000099.1 GCA_016866195.1 Chloroflexota bacterium
CCCCCAACGCTCCCTCGGTTGGGTCCCCCTTGATGTCCCAGCCCCCACCCGGCAGTTCGACCAGACGCGTGTCTGAGGCGAGCGCGGAAGCGATGAGCGTTTGCCGCAGGGCAGGCGTCGGCGCGGAGGGCGTGCCGCCGTTCGTGGAAAATTCACCATGCGGGGCGTATCCCGCTCCCGAAACGCTGAACATTTGCCCACCCGTGAAGATGCGGCGGACGGTCATCTCGTCTTTGGTGAGCGTGCCGGTTTTATCCGAGCAGATCACCGAGGTGCTGCCCAGCGTCTCCACGGCGGGCAGGCGGCGGATAAGCGCGTTGCGTTTCACCATCTTTTGCACGCCGATGGCGAGTGAGATCGTGACGACGGCGGGCAGCGCCTCAGGCACAACCGCCACAGCGAGGGCAATGCCGAAGATTAGCATCTCGATAAAAGGCTGGCCTCGGAACAATCCCAGCGCGACGATGATGGCAACCACCACAAACGCGGCGCGCGCCAACACTGTGCCGACCTTGTCCAGGTTTTGCTGGAGGGGCGTGCGACCCGTCTCCACATCCTGGAGCATTTTGGCGATCTTGCCAAACTCGGTCTGCATGGCGGTCGCCGCCACCAGAGCCTTGCCGCGACCATAAGTCACCGCCGTCCCGGCGTGGACCATGTTCCTGCGGTCGCCGAGAGGCAGGTCTTCGTTTTCCAAGTCTCTGACGAATTTCTCCACCGGGACCGATTCTCCGGTGAGCGCAGCCTCGTCCACCTGCAAGTTGACTGCTTCGAGCAGGCGCGCGTCCGCCGGGACCCGGTCACCCGTGTGGAGGAGGATGACGTCGCCCGGAACCAAGTCTCTGGCTGGGATTTTGACTTCCTCCCCATCCCGCAGGACGGTGGCGGTGGGCGCGGCCATCTGCTTCAACGCTTCGATGGCACGCTCGGCGCGGTATTCCTGAATGAACCCAAGCACCACCGCGAACAGCACAATGACCGCGATGACAATCGATTCGACGCCATGTCCAAGGAATAACGAAATGGCTGTCGCGCCGAGCAGGATGAGGATGAGAACGTTCTTGAATTGTTCTAATAAAATTTCCCATGGCGAGATGCGGCGGGCAGCCTGCAATTCATTGGAGCCGTATTTCGCCAAACGGCTCGCCACTTCAGCTCGGCTCAATCCGGAGCTTTGGCTGTTGAGCTGCTGAAATGCTTCGTGAACGGCGAGCGTATGCCATAATTTGTTTTGCATTTACTTCTTTACTCCTTCATTGTTCGGTAGTTTCTAGTTGGGCGCAGAAAAAGGTTCAAACCGTTGAGAACGCAGAGAGCGCAGAGTTTCACTTTGATTTTCTCGCAATTCTCGGCGGTCTCCGCGAATTCCCCTCGCACTTCCCGCCAGGGCAAGTGTGCGGTTATTCCGTCACCTGCACTTGGACGGGAGATTATTTATTGTTAAAGTTATTCATGTCCTCGCGCCTGGGCATTCGGGATTTGAAAATGAAATAATCCAGCAGGTAGATCGCTCCAGCCATGAGGGGCAGGAAGATCAACGCCAGAATTTCCTGAACGTAAAGCAATAGATCTTCGAACCATATTGCGATCGCTGTGCCGCCCGCGCCGCCAACGGCGGCAGGCTTCCAGAGTCGCCGAAAGATTCGGAGGCGGCCGGCAGAATTTGGATGGTTGGACATGGGATTCTCCTTTAAGCGTGAAAAAAGCTTCTTCCTATTCGTCATCCGCTCTCATGGGAACTACCCAGGGCTTCCACATGCGGCGGATGACAAGGAAATACGCAACCGCCGCCATTGCTGCGGAAAGAAGGACGTAGGGAAAGGCTCGTTTGACGTGGGCGCTGACCAGGTGCCATTCGTGGCCGAGAAGGTACCCCGCACCAATGAGCATGGTGCACCAGATATATGCGCCAACGAAAGTGGCAACAAAGAAGACTGCAAAAGGCATTCGCGCCAAACCAGCGGGAATGCTGACGATTGTTCGGATGCCCGGTATGACACGCCCAACCAGGGTCAACCCCGCACCCCAGCGATCAATTAGCGCCTCAGCGCGGTCAATATGTGCGGGGTCAATGCGCACCCAGCGGGCGAGTTTATCCACAACAGGGCGCCCACCCAGCCGCGCCATCCAGTAGGTGATGGATGCGCCGGTGACACTGCCAAGTGCGGCGTAAAACCCGCCGAGAAAGATCATGGAGGGATGAAGTTGATGCTCCGAGATAAGCATCCAGCCCGCCAATGCCAGGATGATTTCGCTTGGGGTAATGCCTGTGGCGTTTTCGAATGCAAGCAAGGCAGCCACGCCAAACCATCCCCAGGCGTCATAAATGGTGTGGGCGGTAGTGAGAATGGTCTTTTCCAGTTCGGCGATCACTGTCCTTCTCCCTACCCGATATCGAACAATTCGCCGAGGATGGATGTTCTGCGTTTTTTGTAGTTATTCCTCCCAGATTCGAAGCGATCCTCATCATCGTCACCATTGCGACGATGCCACTTTTCCTCCATGGCGGTGGAACGCTCGATGATCTTGTCCCCTTCGCCGCGATCCAGCCAGACGCCGCGGCATTGGGAGCAATAATCAATTTCGATCCCTTCCCGATCGCTGATGAGCAGGGGAATCTTACAAGTTGGGTAATTCATGGTCTCTCCTTCGATAATTCAAACAAACAGGTACAACTGGCTGAAAAAGCCAAGTAGTTCATGCCGCGCCAGGTCATGGTGACACAACGACTGGAAGCCGTTAGATCGAGACGGGCGTTGGTTGGTTGGTTGTTATGAAACCTTGGGAGGGGGAAAATCAGGCAGCTGGACCGCGGGATGGTGATGCAGACGGGCTGAAATGGAGTTTGAGAAGGTGCAACTGCCAATCGTCGCGCTAAGCAGTACGAATATTGCATCCTCTTCAAATTCGGACGGGTCGAATTCGATTTCAGAAATCTCCACCGCAGGCGCGACCAGCAAGCCACCCAGGGAAAGGCAGAGGAACAAGAGCATGAAGAACGGTTGGAGATGACGCAACATAACCATTTCGACGAGAATTCCCAAAGGAAAGAAAAAGACCAACGCCAAGAATAGCGATGGTCTTGCGCTTTCAGTCAGACAGCCGGGAAAGTTATTTTCCGTATTGACGACTGTCCATCCCGAAGAGCCGGGCGGCTACTCCCCATCGGAGTGATTACAGTTTACAGGATTCAGGGATGGGAGTCAATGCTCTGAGAATTAGATTTCGATGACAATTTGACCTTAGGTGGGCATTCATTCGAGCCAAGGTAAACAACAAATCTCTAACCGGGAAGATATTTTCAGCACCCATAACGAATTTCCAGGAGGCCTGCTCGAAAAATACGTGGAATCAATGCTTTACCACTCGCCGACCTGCCCTCGGCTCACCCCGACTTGGATGCAAGGCGTCGAAATAGATCTGACCGCCCGCCTTCCAGCACGTACTGACAGAGAAATTGCACACTACACTGCCGGTTGATGTCCAGTCAGCGACGAAGGTGAAGTACATGCCCGCGCCGCGCGCGGGGGATTTGAGACTGGGAGGAGGTCGTAAGACTCTTCCATCCCGCGCAGGGTGCGGATGAGTCTGCGGGTCAGTCGGCAGGCAGAATCCCTCCTGAGGTGAGTTACAATTCAAGCGCGATAAAGGAGCAATCATGCAACTCACTGAAGATATTCGAAAAAAAATCCTTCTCTTTCAACGCACAGAGATCACCGAGTACCACATCTACAGCAAACTTGGCAGGAAGGTCAAATCGTCCGAAAACGCGAAGATCCTGCAACAGATCGCGGACGATGAACTGCGCCATTATCATGGATGGAAAAAATACAGCGGGCAGGAAGTCCCACCATACCGTTTCAAAATATGGTTTTATTATCTCGTCAGCCGCGTGTTTGGCTTCACCTTCGGGGTGAAGCTGATGGAGATAGGCGAGGAAAAAGCACAGGCGAATTACGACGCCGTCGCCCGGGTGATACCCGAAGCGAAGAAATATCAGGAGCAGGAGGACAAGCACGAGCATCAACTGCTCAACATGCTGGACGAGGAGCGCCTGCGATATGCCGGCTCTGTCGTTCTCGGTCTCAACGATGCCTTGGTGGAATTGACCGGCGCCCTGGCCGGCCTGACGCTTGCGCTGCAGAATGTGAAATTGATCGCCCTCTCCGGATTGATCACCGGCATCGCGGCTTCGATGTCCATGGCAGCCAGCGAATATTTGTCCACACGCTCTGAGGAGACGGCCAAACATCCAGTCCGCGCGGCTGTTTATACCGGGATTGCCTACATCGTCACGGTCACCCTGCTCGTCCTGCCTTACTTGTTGATCGAAAATTACTACATCGATCTGGTGATCGCGCTCACGACCGCGGTGATCATCATTGCCATCTTCAACTATTATATTTCTGTAGCCAAGGGCGAATCCTTTCGAGCCCGCTTCCTGGAAATGGCCGGGCTGAGCCTGAGCGTTGCCGCCTTTTCTTTTGTCATCGGATATTTCATCCGCCAATGGCTTGGGATTGAGGTGTAAACCGGCCTTCACCTCCTTCCTCCCTCCTGTCGAAAAGGGGAATATTGGCATGAAGATCTTAACCGTAGATATAGGCACAGGTACGCAGGACATTTTTCTTTACGACTCGAACCTCGACCTCGAGAATGGATTTAAACTCGTCCTGCCTTCACCTACCATGATGGTCCATCGCCATCTCAAGCAATCGCTTCGCGCGCGGACCCCGATCCTGCTCACCGGCCATCAAATGGGCGGCGGACCCTCGGCATGGGCAATCGAGGAATACGCGCAGGCGGGAATCCCGGTGTACATGACTCCGCTTGCGGCGACGACAATCAACGACGAGTTGGACAAAGTGGAGGCGCTGGGAATAACAATTGTCTCAGAAGATGAAGCGAATGACCTGCCATCCACTGTCAGTCGTCTTGAATTGAAGGATTTCGATTTTCTCGCAATCGCAAAAACATTTGCTGATTATGGAGTTTGGCTAAGGGATTTAGGCGCAATCGCCGTTGCCGTCTTCGATCACGGCAACGCACCTGCGGATGTTTCGGATCGGCAGTTTCGATTTGATTATTTGGATATGAGGATAAGAGAGAGAAATTCCCTCGCTGCTTTTGCCTACCCCTCCAGCGACATCCCCAAAATAATGACTCGCCTCCAATCCGTCTCGGATTCCGCGGGGGAACTGCCTTGTCCGTTGGTGGTGATGGATACGGCTCCTGCCGCAGTGCTGGGCGCGGGGTTTGACCCGGTCGTTGCTCAACGCAAGCAAAGAATCATTTGCAACATTGGGAATTTCCACACGTTGGCGTTTCGTTTGGGAGAGAAAGGTATCGAAGGTGTCTTCGAGCATCACACAGGCGAGATTGATTTGGAAAAACTCGAATCGCTATTGTATAGGCTTGCCGATGCGTCACTGAAACATGAAGATGTTTTCAGTGATATGGGTCACGGCGCGTTGATGTATACGCAAGAAAAGATTGAGTTTGGGAACGACGATTTCGATGTGGTGGTAGCGGGCCCACGACGCGGCATGTTTAATCGTCAATCGTCAATACCAAATCGCAAATCGTTGCGTCCTTATTTTGCCGTCCCGTTTGGTGACATGATGATCGCAGGGTGTTTTGGTCTTTTAGCCGCGACGGCGGATGTCCTGCCGGAGTTGGGTGAGCTAATTCAAAGGTCGTTGCGAGGCGAGGGCAGGCGTGGAGTCGCTCCGTGGGATGCGTAAAATCAGCCTGAAAAAGTGAGAAGTTTGCGCGGGCTTTTTCGTCTTTAACTTCAAATCCAAATTTTCAAGGAGTTAAGCAATGAAAAAGAATCCGTGGATCGCCGCAGTATTGAATTTCTTCTTTATGGGACTCGGCACGCTGTACATCGGCCGCCGCAAATTGACTGGGTTGGGACTCACCCTCGCCGCCCTCGCTCTTACGTATGTGGAGCTGAATCTACAAACTGCCGCGCCCGCGCTTTACCCCATCATGTTTGGGGCGGTGTTCGTCGCGAATACCGTGCTGGCAATTGATGGGTATAACGAAGCGAAGATGTGACATTTCGTAGGGGTGGGGAAATTCCGCCCCTACAATTGCATTGACAACCCAAACCGCGTCACCAAATGCGGGGATAAGAACGCGGTTACTTCGACAACCTCATCACCTGAGAATATTGGCAAGAGGATGCCGAAGGCTTGGTAGGTTTCCCCCTCTGCACGGTAGATGCCAAAGGCGGGACGTCCGTTCGAGGAAGTGAGTATGAGTTTCCACTTGACGTTTGGCATGAAGACCAAATTTCGTAACGCGCGTTGAATGGATTCGCGCCCTGCGAACCAGAGTCCCATCGGCGGCATGGCGAAGGTTGCTTTTTGGTGGAGCAGGCGAATCAACGAAGTGACATCGCCCGATTCCCACGCGTTGACAAATTGAGCGAGGTGCTGTTTCGGTGCGGGAGTCTCTTCATAAGATGAGGGTTCGAGATTTTTTCTGGCGCGATACAACAGGTTGTTGATCGAGTCCACGGTGAGGTTGAGGGCGGCGGCGGTCTCTTCCGCGCTCCAGTTGAAGACTTCACGCAATATCAAAACGACGCGTTGACGCGCGTTGAGTCTTTGTAACGCGACCATGAAAGCCAGCGAAATGGTCTCGCGGCGTTCGTAGGAATGTTCGGGGGTGGGGTCAGGGCTGGTTAGCCAGGAATCAGGTAGAGGGTCCAGATAAAAGGCGGAGAGATTTGGGTGAGGCGGCTCGTCAGGATTCGATGGATCGCCATCGATGGGGAGCAGAATCCGTTTTTTGCGTTTGCGGAATTCGTCGAGCCAAAGACGCGTGGCGATCACATACAACCAATTGCGGAACGAGCCGTTCCCATCGAATGATTTGAGTTTGCCCCAGGCGCGGAGGAAAGTCTCCTGCACGAGGTCTTCGGCATCGTCGAGGGAGCCGCTCAGACGATAACAATGGACGAGGAGCGGTTTGCGATGCACTTCAACGAGGGCATTGAACGCATTGTTATCGCCTGCGCGGGCGGATGCTAAATTTTCGTTTTCATTCGACAGGATCATGGAAATCCTCTATTTATTTGGTGCGTTGCTTCAAGGCGATATCATAAGACCGACGGAGCAATTGTATCGCACGCGTCACGTCGTTATCCTCGCGCAGGTAAAAACTGACCCAGCCCGATTCGGGCAGGATGTGATGTTGCTCCGCTTCCCCCGCCGCGACAATTTCATCGCGGACTTTTTTCGGGAAGGGAATATCCACGAGCGAGTCGCCGTGGATGTGACCGATCTCGCGTTTGCCGATGCGAAATTCCACGCCGCCGAAACGATGCGGATGAGACTCGATTCCATCCCAAGTGAGCAGAGTTTCTATGATCTGTTTGAGTGCACCGCGGATGGGCATTGTTTCTCCATGTAGTCTCTGAACGATTGGAGGGGCAGGGTTCTTACTTTTCGGGATGGAATATAATGAATATCAAAGCCGACTCGGTCGTTAAGTAAGGCGGGTGGTCTTCGCGTCCGTATCGAAACCACCGAGGCATGAACATCACGGGAGAACAATTAATGTGCGGAATTTTCGGATACATCACCAATAAAGAAGAAGCGCTCGGACCTATTTTGATCGCGGCGGCGGAGAGATTGACATATCGCGGTTATGACTCGGTCGGTGCGGCGGCATTGAACAACGGGACGATTGATCTGCGAAAAGATGTGGGGAAGGTGGAACAGGTCGCTGAGAAATACAGTTTTACGGAGCTTCGTGGTCAGCGCGGGATCACCCAACTGCGCTGGGCGACATTTGGTGAGCCTTCGCAAATCAACGCTCAACCCCATCTTGATTCTGATGGCGACATGGTCGGCGCGCACAACGGTAATGTGGTCAACAACATCGAGTTGCGCGAGCAGTTCATCGCCGAGGGCATGACAGTCCGTTCGCAGAATGATGGCGAGACGTGTGTTCATGCCGTTGAAAGATATATCAATCGCGGCTATGAATTCATAGACGCCATTCGTTTGGCATATGGCGATCTCGAAGGCGATTATGCGTTCGTCATCGGACGCGCAAACGATGACAAGCTCTACGCGTTCAAAAAAGGTTCGGGCATGGTGGTGGGACTCGGCGAAGGATTCACCTGTGTCTCGTCGGACCTGCCTTCGATATTGCCGCTCACGCGTGAAGTGATCCGCCCGCAGGATGGAGAGATCGTCACGCTGTGGGCAGACAGGGTCGAGGTACGATCAGTGAAGGATGGGAAACTCATTGACAGAAAACAGGAAACAGTCACGGAGTCGATGGATGCGGTGCAGAAGGGCGGGTATGCTCATTTCATGTTGAAGGAAATCCACGAGCAGAGTCAGGTTGCACGTGAGTTATCCCATGTATTGAACGGCAATCGCGAAGTCGATGTGCTGGTCGGGAAGATGAAGAACGCGCGTCACCTCTATTTCATCGGTTGCGGCACTAGTTATCACGCCGCGTCTGTTGGCGCGGTGTATTTTGCGCAACTGGCGGGACGCGCCGCGATCCCTGTGCTGGCGCCGCAGGGGATCGCGCAATACGCGCCGGCGGTGAGTCACGCTGATGTCGGGATTTTCGTCAGTCAATCCGGCGAGACCAAGGATGTGCTCAACGCGTTGGAAGCGGCGGAGGCGCACGGCATGGAGTGTTTCGGACTGGCAAACGTGGTCGGCTCGACGTTGACCAAAAGCGCCTCCCTCTGCCTGCCCTTGTGCTGCGGGTATGAGATCAGTGTTCCTGCAACAAAGACTTTTACCAATCAGGTAGTGACCTTTTTATATCTGGCTTTTAAGATGGAGGGGAAGGACCCTTCGTCTCCGCTCGACGGTCACTCGCTCCGCTCAGGGCAGAGTATATTTGAAGTGATCCCCGAACTAATGGAGAAGACCATCGAGATGGTCGAGCCACAAATCAAAGCCATTGCAAAAGACATCAACGAGTGGAACGATCTCTACTGCCTCGGCTACGGAGCAACCTATCCCATCGCGCTCGAAGGCGCGTTGAAATTAAAGGAGATCACCTACGCCCACTGCGAAGGGATGCTCTCGACCGAGTTCAAGCACGGACCGCTCTCCGCAGTGAGCAAGGGCTTCCCCATCATTTTCGTGGCTGGACCGAATGACGTTCCGCTCATCATCAGCGGCATCAACGAAGTGAAAGTGCGCGGCGCACGGACGATCGTCATCGCCGAAGAAGACCCCCGCCTGCACGCCAACGCGGACGACGTTATCGTGCTCCCCAAATCCGACCCGCAGATTTCGGCGTTGCTGGGTGTGCTGCCGTTGCAATTGCTGTCGTATCACATGTCCGTGATGCGCGGGTTCGATCCCGATTTCCCGAGGAATTTGAGCAAGACCTTGACCGTTGACTAGGATGGACTTGACTTCGGAAGTCTGTGAGACTTCCGAAGTCTTTTATCTCTCTGAAGCGATTATGCTCAACGGAGAACGAAATGATAACAAATACGAAACCCCCCGCCTTTGGTTGCTGCCTGATCGCGCTCATCCTGCAGCTCGCATTGGCATGCTCCCCTTCCAGACATAAAATTCAGGGTGACCATTGGGTGATTTTCCCTGCCGAACAGGCAGAGGAAATGAAGATCGGCAGCTGGCTGCTTTCCGGCGGTCAAACAATCGATTATTGGACTCCCTCTGAAAAAGGCATCCTGGAGTTGGAAGATGGTCTGGCCAATTTCCTGAAGAAAAACACGGAGAGTTTCGATTCACAGAAATCGCCCGTGTTGGAGCGATTGGATGGGTACAATCGGCAATATACGGGAATCATTCTGGATGGCAGGAAATTCATCTACGCCAATTGCCTATGCGACGACCTGGGAATAGATTGGGAAACCGAGTATGTATTCATACTCGACCAGGGCGATTGTTATTTCCAATTCAAATACCACGTGGACACCGGTGAGTATTTCGATCTTCAAATAAACGGAGAAGCGTGATCATAGGTGGGCAAAAATGAAGGGAATATGAATACAAGGGATGATGTGGGCAATTGAATATTCCAATTTTCTCCTGAATAGTACATAAGTACCAGGTCAGTGAAATTCGGTCGAAATAACGAGTTTGCATAATTGCAAACTTAAAACGCGCGTTTTTCTGGAAATCCGGGAGACGGTAGGGATACAATTTTTCCCAGTTTCTATAAGGAGAATCCCTATGAACCAACTATCCCGTCTCATTTCTTTCATTTTACTCAGCGGATTGATCCTCTCCGCTTGTACACCCGCCGCCGAGCCAGCCGAGCAGCAACCAGCACCTACGGAGCCGCCTGCCGCGGCAGCCGGCGCGACAGAAGCCGCTGCCCCGGAACCGGCAGCCACGGAAGCCGCCGCTGCCCAACCAGGAGCAGGCTCCGGCGTTCAACACACCTCCATTCCCGGTGAACCTCCCACGTCGGGAGGTGAAAAATGGGGAGATCACAGCACGATCAGTTCGACAAGCCCTGTCCGGGCGTTGGTGGGCGACCGCTTCTCCGAGGGCAAATTCGAACGTCCCTATAACGCCAATACCATGGACGTGCACTTCCCGCAACTTGATATCGACCGCGCGGTTGTCTACCCGGAGGATCCCACCTGGGTCTACGCCGTCATCACCATGGTTGGCCGCGATGCGGGCGATGTCTTTTCCGGTCAGTACGCCCTTGAGCTGGACCTGGACCGAAACGGCCGGGGCGAAATCCTGATTATGTTGGATCGGCCATCCTCTGCCGAATGGACCACACAGGGCGTCTGGGTGTACACCGACGCCAATGCAGATATTGGAGGAGTGAGTCCCTTCAAAGCGGATAGCGCCGGTGCCTCCAGCGACGGATACGAAAACGTATTATTCGATCAGGGATCCGGAGATGACCCCGACCTTGCCTGGGTTCGCCTTGATCCGAACAATCCCACAAGTTTCCAAATCGCCTATAAACAGTCCCTCCTTGGCGGAGTAACGAAATATACAGCCGGCATCCTGGCAGGGACCAGTCTGAATCCGGCGCTCTTCGACTACAACGATCATTTCACACACGAACAAGCCGGCGCTGCCAATCCGGACCTTCCGGTTTTCTATCCGATCAAAGGCCTGGCCGAATTCGACAATACCTGCCGGCAAGCGATCGCTTACGATCCATCCGGACTGGAACCCGGTCTTTGCCCGGTTCAATAAGCGAATAATATAAGTAGAAGAACCCAGCACAAAATCATCGTCCCCTTTCAGGTTAATGGGGACGATGATTTTTAACTTCACTTGATTCCCTTTTTTCCACACGAGGAGGTGGGGTATGAGCAACCCTTTCCAGGGTGATTTCCGGACCTGCAAAATGACTCTGTAACATAAGCGGTGGGTTTTGAGAAAAGGCGAACTTCTTGTAAGATGGTGATTGAGAGATCGCCACAGACAAGGAGTTCGCCATGCCAATTGTTGTCCTCAAGCTGCCGGATGTCAAG
>VGNF01000100.1 GCA_016866195.1 Chloroflexota bacterium
GGGGCGATAGGCCGAGGATTTTCCAGTTGCGGAATACGTCACCCAGCTCCTCGTAGCGAACCTTGGCCAGAGGCGGGTACATCATCAGGATCAGGCCTATGGCGATCGGGATGTTGGTCGTACCGACAGAGACAGCCTTGTTGAAGGCAGCCACTGCGGCGGGCATCAAATATCCGATGCCCACGCCAAGCGCCATCGCCAGGAAGATCCACAGCGTCAGATAGCGATCAAGGAACGATAGACGTTTGCTTGTGTTCCGGTTCATGGAAGCTCCTGGTTTTTTTCGACAACAATCGAGTTACACCGCTTCGAGCGCGGTGATGAGGAAGGAGATGACCTGCAGCACTTTGCCGGTTCTTTCCGCAATACGGGGAACGGACAAATTTTTCGGCATGAATACATTGTACAAACATATTCATAAGATCGAATGTGTCAGAAATCCGCTTCCGGGCATAAAAAATCACATTGTCAAGGGCGGGAAAAATCCAGCTGAAAATAGATCCAGGCGCGTCCATCGGAGGAGGGAAAAACCACATCCATGATGTCGCCGGGCGGCGTGCCGGTGCGCGGAACGGAGAGCCCAAAGCCGGAATATTCCACATCGTACCCTTCGAGTTCCAACCGCACGGGCGCACCGAAATGGATCCCCTCGCGATCCATCGGGTAGATCCAACCGGCCGAGCCCAACAGGAAAAACCTCCCCCGCCAATCCTGGAAGATGCGCGCGTAGAACCCAGCCTCCGAAGGCAACGGCAGGTCTGCGATCATGCTTCCATCGGGGGCAAGGGTCGCCTTGCGCGCAATCGTTTCTCCGAGCGTGCTCTGACCCTGCACGGTATAGATCACGTGCATGTTCCCCCTCGTATCGATATAGGCATCCCTGGCAAAGAGATTAACGTTTCGAAATTCTTCGGAGGGTTTTTCCTCAAGCTGAGCCAGCCGCTCGAGCGCGGATCGTGAGACGTCCCGGGTGTGCCACAACCCAAAGGCGTTGAACACATAACCGAAGGGACCCGACGGTTGGGAGTACCCCAGGGCGCTCCAGATCACATCCCTCGTGGAGACCAGCGACAGCTCCCTTCTCGCGCCCGGAAAAACGTAGGTGTAGCAATACCGGTAATCGAGCTCATCGATCCGGGTCACCCATTTTCCCCTTGATGGCTGATAACAGGAGATGTAGAACCTGCCGCCAGGGCCCTGACCTCCCTCGCTTGAAACGACGCAAAGGTTCCCGCGCGCATCGATACCGGCCGCCCCGTAGGGTTTTGTGCGGTGAGCCTGGTCCGGTATGGCGGAGGCTGTCATCTGAATGATGCCGACCTGCGGCCGGCCGGACCACAGCGTGGCGGAGGCCTGCGGCCATCCCACGATGTACAGCGTGCCATCAGACCCGGCCAGCAGGTTGACCGGATCCCTGCCCGCCTCACCCCTCCCGATCACATTCCATGTGCCATCGGCCTGCCGCATGGTGAGACGCCACTCCCGCCGGTTGATGTCGCCGGTTTCCACCGTGTAGGCGGTAAAGATGCCGTCCCGCGTATGGACGATGCGGGTTTGATGCCCTCCCCAGTTGTTTCCGCCGTCCCCTCCCGACGAGGTTTCATCGCTGACGACCTCCACCGGGGACTGGGTCACATGAATGGGCGGGATTGCATCCCCCGCGGCCGCGCCGGAGCAGGCATTCAGGATGAGCATCCCAGGCAGAAGGAGACACAGGATGACTTCGTTCTTCATCCTTCCCGGCCCGCGATCAGAGGCTTGGAATGAAGTTCTATGGATTGTCTTCGTCCGGCAATATTCACCGCGGATGCCTCAAGCGTGCCAGACCTGCGCGGATTCATTCTTTGGGGAATACAAGGTATTTCGATTTCGTCAGGCGGTGCCCGGACAGGCTTTGTTCGATCACCCAGATCAGGATTCCGAGCAGGGCATACCCGAGCAGGGAATTGAATATCGTGACAGCCTTTCCAAGCGCGGTAGTCGGGAAATATCCCTGCGAGCCGCCCAAAAGGACACCCTCCGCCGTCACCCCGAGCGCCCGCACCCACAACGCAGACCCTCCCGGCCCGGCGTCAAGCTGCGACCCCTCCGCGAACAGCAGGAGGCCGGAGGAAATCATCAGCGCCGCGGCAAACAGGAGCAGGAAAAACCTGAGGTACCAAAGATTACGGAAAAAATGCCCCATCACCGGCCGGAAGGGAAGGATCTCTGTTCTCATCGGTCCTGCCCACCTTAGCGGCGCCTGACGATCCTGATCCCATCCCTGTATCGACGGATCAGCAGTATGCCTTTCTTATGGATGATGATCCAGTTCCTGCGGTCGTATCCCCACTCGAGCCCCGCGATCTTGTCCTCCTTGATCCAGCGCTTCAACGTGTGCGGCTTGAGCTTCAATTTCAATGCCACTTCCCGCAGCGTCAAATAGTCCTTTAGACCCTTATTGCTGATGGTCTTCCCGATCTCAGCCATTGCGCCTCCTTGTACCGCCATATAGCGGTATGCAGCGGTATATGGAGGATTATACTCTCTCCCATGTCGAGACCTGCTCCGGTCATGATGCCGGTTTTGATTATCCAGCCTCGCGCCGCGACATCGCGACCGCAGGGAGGCTGCCCGGCAGGTAACAACCTCACGGATTCTTGATCAGCGCCGCATGAGGGAAGGATATAATATCCGAGTCCCTGGCCAGCTGCCGAAGCCGTGGGAATCAACGCATGGGCATATTAAGAGGCTTGCGCGATCATCCACACCTGCTCGAGCTTGCATACCAACTGGTCGAAAAGGGGATGGAGAAAGTACACCCGCTGGTCCGCAGGATCGGGTACGCGCGCGCAAACCGCTGGCTGCGGTCCCCGGAGAAAATAGCCAAGCAGGCGATCTTCGATTGCAAGATGTGCGGCCAGTGCACGCTGCATTTCACCGGCATGACCTGCCCGATGACCTGCCCGAAAAACCTGCGCAACGGTCCATGCGGAGGCGTGCGCGGCGACAAAACCTGCGAGGTGGACCCGGGCATGCTCTGCGTATGGGTGGAGGCCTACGAGCGCTCGAGCAGGATGAGCATATACGGCAGCGGCATTAACGAGATCCAGCCGCCGCGTAATTTCCTGCTGGCCAAAAGATCCGCATTCATCAACATCCTGTCGCTTAAGGATGCGGAGCTGCGCGGGGCAAGGGATTCGTACGTCGGAATCGGCCGTGATCGAACCTAGAACCGACGGCCGCTTCGAAGCGCGGCTGCGTTCCGGTGCTTTCGTGGTCACCGCGGAGTTCAGCCCGCCCGACAGCACCGACCCGCAGGATGTGCTCCGTGCTGCAAGCCGGTTGGGGGAGGTGGCGGATGCCCTGAATGTCACCGACGCATCCGGTGCAAACTGTCATATCTCAAGCGTGGCAGCTTCCGCCATCCTGACCCGGGCGGGGTACGAGGTCATCCATCAAGTGACCTGCCGCGACCGCAACCGCATCGCGCTTCAGGCAGACCTGCTTGGTGCAAACGCCTTGGGGATCAAGAACATCCTGTGCCTGACCGGAGACGATGTAACGGTCGGGGATCATCCACAGTCGAAGCGCGTCTTCGACCTGGATTCGATCCAGCTGTTACAGACCGCGCGCAGGATGCGCGATGAGGGGGTCTTCCTGAGCGGCAGGAGGATCTCGCCGCCGCCGCGCTGGTTCCTGGGCGGGGCGGATCATCCCTTTGTGGAACCGTTCGATTACCGCCCGCAGCGCCTGGCGAAGAAGATTCTAGCGGGCGCGGAATTCTTTCAAACCCAGTATTGTTTCGACGTCGCGCGATTGAAGGACCACATGCAGAAGGTGCGCGACCTCGGCTTGCATGAAAGGTGTTTCATCCTCGTCGGCTTGGGTCCGCTGCGCTCGGAGAGGAGCGTGACATTCCTGCAGACCAGGGTGCCGGGGGTGATCGTGCCGCAAGCCGTCGCCGAGCGAATGCGCAAAACGCCCGCCGCGCGGCAAAGGGAAGAGGGAAAACGCATCTGCATTGAGATCGTCCAACAGGTGCGCGAGATCGAAGGCATCAGCGGGATTCACATGATGGCATACCAGCAGGAGGATACGGCGCTTGAGATTCTCGAAGAAACGGGGCTGGGGAAAATCCGCAGGAGCAGCCCATCAGGGGGTGGATAAATAAAAAAAATCTTCACAGCGTTGTCCGCCCTCCGGATCGTCTCCGGCGATTCATGCTGGGTTGATTCGGCTCTCGCAAAGCAGGGGGAGTCCGGCGGTCTCTACCCGACGGGATTGCAGGCGATCGGGATTTGCTGAACAGTTAATGCACTTCCTGGAATACACGCTCCGGATGCTTCAGCCACTCGCGCAGATGATGCGCGTGCTCCTCCTCGTGATCCACGAATATCTCGACCAGATACGCCACCGTCCCGGATTCACCCCACGGAAAGGTGAGCGGCTGGGTGATCTTGTCGTCCGGCAGCTCGCGGATCGTCTGGATGATCAAGTCGTGCGTGCGGTTCCATTCGCGGAAGGTGTGATCGAAATCCAGGGTTTCACGGGTCGAGACGGTCTGGGCGTTGTAGGCATCGATCCCGCGCGAGGCGGGCGTCTGAAGCGGCGCGCCGATCGCGTGGGCGCGCAGCGAATCCACGACTGCGTCGTCCCAGCCGGACATGTGCGCCAGCAATTCCTTCAGCCGCCAGCCGCGATAAATTTCCTTGTCGAGGTGTGTTTCGGCCTGAACCACCAGATCCTTCAGATCGGCCCGGCGGCTGTTCCAGCGCGCGATGAGAAAGTCCTTCTCGTGCGATGCCATGGCCTTATTCTACATTGCCTTTCGATTTTGGGTATTTCAATTCGATAGCGTGCGTTTCATCCCCTGCATCGGGTCTAACCCTTTCAGGGACAATGCAAGAAGCACCATTCCCCCTTCGGGTTCAGCGAATTTTCGTCGTCTAAACTATTCGCCGATCGACTTCAAATATTCACGCACGGCCAGCGCCGCCGACGCACCCTCACCCGCCGCGGAAGCCGCCTGTTTGGTCGAGCCGGAGCGGACATCACCCGCGGCGAACACGCCGGGGAGGCTGGTCATCATGTGCGGCGCCTTGACGAAACCGCCCTCATCCAGCTCCACTTTTCCCTTAAGCAAATCGTTGTTGGGCATCACGCCGATGAATACAAAAACGCCATCGTAATGCGCTTCCCTCCGGTCTCCCGTTGACAGATCCTCCAAGAGAACGGATTCCAATCCGGTTTTACCGCGCAGTTCACGGATGGCATGATTCAATATCACGCGCATGTTCGATTTTTCGGCGACCTTGTCCTGCAGGATCTGACTGGCCTTTGGCCGGGGCGAGTTGACCAGGATGTCCACCTGCGCGGCAAACTTTGTCAGGAACAGGCTTTCCTCGAATCCGCTGTTGCCGCCGCCCACGACCAGCACGGTTTTCCCCTTGTAAAATGCTCCGTCGCACGTGGCGCAGAAATGCACGTTGATGCCGATCAATTCATCTTCGCCGGGAATGTTCATGCGGCGGTAGCGCGCGCCGGTCGCCAGCAGGACCGCCTTGCTGTGATAATGGGTATCCGGACCGGTTTCGGCAAAATGATACCGGCCATCTCGATCCAGGCCGAGGACTTCCTGCGCCTGCAAAATTTCCACGCCGAACTTGCGCGCCTGGCGCCCGAGGCGCTCGGCAAATTCCCCGCCTGCGATGCCTTCGTCGAAGCCGGGAAAATTGTCGAGCGTCTGTGTGATGCCTGCCTGCCCACCCAGCCCGGCTTTCTCGATGACCAGCACGTCGAGTCCCTCCCGCGCCAGATAGAAAGCGGAGGTCAGCCCGGCCGGCCCGGCGCCGATCACGATCGTATCGTAATACGATCGCCGCGCGCTGGTGTTGAACCCGAGCTTTTGCGCAAGCTGCGCGTTCGACGGCTCGACCAGAATTTCGCCGTCGGGAAAAATGATGGTCGGGATGATTCGTTTTCCGTCGTTGATCCTCTCAACGAACTCGATGCCCTTTGGGTCTTCATCGATATCCACGCTGTTGTAGTGCACGCGTTGTTCGCCGAAGAACTGCTTGGCCCGCTTGCAGTCCGGGCACCAGACCGTGCCATACACCATGATGGAGGAAGGTTTCAATTGGTAAAGATCCCCGTTCGTTTGCCACGCCATGTTCTCTCTCCTTTGCAGGTTTAGATAACAGAATGAGGTCGGCTCTTACGTTTCGAGCCGGCCGCAAAAAGCCGGCAATGCAAGTCTTGGATTTATCTGCCCTGCCCCTGCGCCGGGCGATTGAAGATCTGGAATCCGGACCCGCGCGCGGTCTTCCCGCCTTTGGCCTGCTCCAGCGCCCGAACCATATTCCCGCATGGGTGTGCCCATGCCAAGTGCGATCGCAAGATTTTTCTAGGGATGGAATTTCGGGTTTCCTTACCAGCGGTACAAGTATGATACAATCGCCCCACTGCATGTTTAGCAGGGCGGACAACAACAAAGGGACGCTTTTCCACTCAACGCCTGGATGTGATCCACTCTATCATGCTGATCTTATCCACCCGCCGGATGCGTAACATCGAGCGGATTTTAGCAGCGGCGCTGCAAACCGGCAGCGAGCTTAACTCCAGGAGAAAAATGGAATACAAACTGTATGTTGGAAACCTGGCCTATGATGTCAGCGAACTTGATCTGCAGGAATTGTTTGCGCAGGCGGGCGCGGTCAAATCCATCGCGTTGATCAAAGACAAGTACTCGGGGCAGCCCAAGGGCTTCGCGTTCATTGAGATGGAAAATCAAGCGGCCATGGAAAACGCCATCGCCACGCTCAACGGCAGGGAATTCAAGAGCCGCCCGCTGGCAGTGAGCGTTGCCCGCCCGCGCGAAGAACGGCGTGACTTTGGCGGCGGCAATCGGCGCGGCGGTGGAAATATTTCCGGTCCCCGCAAACATAAAGCCGGCACGAACCGCCGACCTTATTGAGAACGAAAACCGCCTCGCAATGATCCTTGCGGGGCGGTTTTTTTCTTTTCTGCCGCAAGGTCTGCGTGCAGAGCCTACAACCCTCATTCTTCCTCGACCTCCAGGAACATCCGGACCACGCGCACGCGTCGTCCCTGGGATATCGGCATGCGGCTGACTGCGTCCCATGCTTCGCTCGAAAGCCGGACTCTTCCATCTCGAAATACAGGGCTTAGCGTTTCCCCGACGGCTCCCACAACCCTGCGGCTGGGCGTCTCTTCCGGATCGCCAAGCTGCTTGATCACGCCTTTATCGATCAAAGGGATGAGCAATACGATCCCGGGTCCCTTGTCCCCGATGAAACGCCCGAGCCGATACACGGATAGACGCGTATCCTCGTGCACAATCCTGACCGCCGAAGCCAATACCACCATGCCGATGACAAGGAAAGCGCTGAAAGCACACAATACCGATGCAGCCATGCTATCCATTTGTTATCCTCCTGCCTTCGCCATCATGGTTCCAACTTGAACACATTTCCTTCGCTCTTCTTCGGTCGCCTGCGGCATCAGCACGGACGACAGGCTCTCATTTTCCAGGGCACGGTCAATTTGAAACCAGGTTTTTTGCCAGGCGCACTGCAGCGCTGGCATCCCAGCCGCCCTGACCGGCAAAGTCGTGTCGAAGCGCCAAGCTGGCCACCCCGCGCTGCGAAGCAGTGGAACCATCCGTAATGATCGTAGTTGGGAACTCGGGAGCAGTATAATCATAATCGCTGCTTCAAACAGGGCCAGCCCATGACTTGCATTCCATTTTCCGAGGTTCGGGAAAATTCAAAGATTATAAAAGCCAAAGAGATACAGGTTGAACTTCCGTCACAGCCGGTGCGGTACTATCGTCACGGCTGGCAGTCATGGTCGCTTGCTGCGTGGACCGACCCAAGCCCGATCCCTGTCCCGAAGCCCGCGATCTTTCACCCCTTGCAAGTCGATGCGGAACAGGTCTATAAAAAATACCTGACCGGTTCATGGCTGGGGGCGGTGGAATTCGAAGATGGGAACATTCTTCTGATCGGGGCGCTTGCCATCGCCGCCAATGTGTCCCTCGTTCAAAACCAACTATCCGGGCAGAGCGATGCGGACGAGATCGAGTGGTTCATTGCATTCGGGCGGGAAATTGTCATCTTCGAAGGATATGCCGAGGAGCTGGGAAAACGTCTGGGTGAGACAAAAAGGAAAGAGTCGCCGCGCGTCTGGTGTTCGTGGTACAGCCTGTATTCTGCAATCGACGAACAGATCCTGCACAGGATATTCGATCAACTTGACGACCTGCCCTTCGATGTTTTGCAGGTGGACGATGGCTGGCAGATGGACATTGGAGATTGGGAGGCAAACAGAAAATTTCCATCTGGCATGCAGGCGCTGGCTGAAAAAATCAAATCAACGGGGCGCAGGGCGGGCCTATGGCTTGCGCCGTTGATCGCGACGAAATCATCGAGGCTTTTCCACGAACATCCGGATTGGTTTCTGCAAAGGGAAGACGGAGCCCTGGTCTCGGCTGGCATCAACTGGGGCGAACGTTTATACGCGCTCGACACAACACTCCCCGACGTGGGCGCATGGCTGGTTGCGCTAATGAACCAGGTCCGCGCCTGGGGCTTTGACTATCTCAAACTGGACTTTTTATACGGCGGTGCGTTGAAGGGCAAGCGATTCAAAGACATGCCGCGTGAAGCCGCGTACCGCGAATGTCTGCATACTCTGCGCGAGGCAATGGGAGCGGACGCCTTCTTCCTGACTTGCGGAACGCCCGTCCTCCCCGCCATCGGGATATGTGATGCGATGCGCATCGGGTGTGATGTGGCCCAGTATTGGGAAAAATACCGCGACGCCTACCTGCTTTACAACCCCACCACCCCGGGGACAAGGAATGCCATTCGCACCGCGATCCACCGTCTGTGGTTAAAGCCTTTGCTGCACATCGATCCCGATGTCGCGTATTTTGAATCGAAAGGGAATTCACTGACGCGCGAGCAGAGGCACCTCGTACAGGACCTCGCCCATATCTGTGATTTCAAGGCAACTTCAGACCTGCCGCAATGGATGACAAAGGACGAACAGGATGAGTTGTTTTCCTTCCTGGAAACAAAGCCCAAAGTCACTCGAACAGGCCGATACACCTTTCGTGTCGACGGTCGAGTGGCGGATTTCACCTCTGCAATCGAACTGCCCAAAGTACCCACCGGGTTGATTGCCCTGTGGGGCAGGCTCGTAGGCTGGCTGGGAGACCGGTACTCCATTTTGCGGTTGTACAAAATTTTGAATCTTGGGTTGTTGCGAAGGAGAAGATCAACTTCATCAAAAACGCTCAAGTGATGCTAAAGATGGCAAAACCTTGGTGATGATCTTCACCCCTCGACCCTCTCAGGAAAAAATCCCCCGCTGCACCGGCAGGCTCGGAAGATGTTTTTCCTGAGCGAAGCAAAAGGGCTCGGGATCAAGTCCCGTCAAGCGGGATGAATGATCAAGCTGGACGAGCGGTGTTTCCCCCTTAGGCGACGATGCACGAGGGATGATTAGGGGGCGAGGGAAGCCCCACGCTGTGGGGAAGCCCGCAGTGGGGAAGCCCCACGTAGTGGGGTCCTCTTCACCCTTGCCCAAGCGGTCAAACTTCGATGTGAGTCAGCAGGTATTCCACATAGCGGGACTTGAACTGCTCCGAAGCCATGGCCTGCTTGATGGGCGGCAGGCGCAGGATCACTCCCAGCACCGCCGCCAGCGCGCGATGATTCCATAACACGCGGTTGTCGAACAACAGATTTTGCAGATCGCCGCGTTCGATCGCCATCATCACGGTGCGGTGGACGGAGTTGAGCGGGGTGATCACGCGTTGCGGGCGCGAGCGCAGCGCCAGGCCTTCGTGCGAGCAGACCCGCACGCACACGCCGCAGCCCAGGCAGATATCCTCCGCGACCTTCGCTTTTTTCATTTTGGGGTGATGCGCATCATTGCTGGAGACCAAAGTCATCGCCTCCACCGGGCAGGCATTGACACACTTCCCACAGCCGTTGCATTTGTCTTCATCGATGACCGGCATAAAGTTGGAGGTATGCACCGGGTTCAACATGCCAAATCTGCGTGCGGCGATCATCGCCTCGCAGCAGCATCCGCAGCAGTTGCAGATGAAGTTCACGCGTTGGCGCACGTTCTCCCCGAACTGGACCAGGTTCCGTTCGTAAGCCTGCTGCAATAGATCCAGCCCCTCGCGCACGTCCACCGCGCGGGCGTAGCCATGCCGCGTCAGGGATTGCGCCGTGCCGTTGAAGGTCATGCAGATGTCCAAGGGCGCGTCGCAGTTGCGGCTCATATGCAGCATCTTGTGGCGGCAGTAGCACACGCCGACCCCGCGCACGCTGGCGGTTTGGATGACCTCGGAGGCGCGTTCATAATCCAGGACGTGGAGAATGTTCTCGGAGGAGAGAGCCGGCTCGTGGACGAAGACCCGTCCCAATTGAGTCTCGCCGCGCACGAACAACTCGCGGATGAATTCCTCCTCGACGTTCAGATATTGATAGAACAACTCCCCCAACACTTTCTGATCCACGTCGCCGCGCAGGCGCATCATCGAGAATTCAAAAAATCCAGCCATCGGCGGCGGCAGGGTGTAGGTGGTCCTACCCTGCCATTCGACGTCCACCAGGATGGCGCGGCTCGAGAGTTCATCCAGAACCTTTTGCGTTTCGGTCAAATTCATTTTCCAGACCCGGCTGGCCTTGTCGGCGGTGAACGGCTTGATGGGCAGCAGCGCCACCAACTGTGCCTCGCGCTCGCTGAACAGGATCTGCAGGATCTTATACAGCGTATCCGAGGGCGGCGCGCCCTGCGGAAAACGGTTCAACCGATCGACCAGCTCGGTATACCCGGATTTCAACGTGGTATGTGACATGTGAGCCTGCCTCCACTATGAACGTGATGATGAACCTCTTCCAAACCATCTCCACAGATTTACAGGTAAATTGCACATCCTTCGCCTCACATCTACTGCAGAAATAATCATTCGCCGTGTGCAGAACTCTGTATATTCTACGGAGTTGGCTGAAATTTGTGAATGGCATCCAACTCAGAGCCGAAGGGCTCGGGATCCAGTCCCGTCAAACGGGATGACGATCAAGCTGGACGAGCGGTGTTTCGCGAGGGACGATGCGCGAGGAATGACAAGGGGACAGGGGGAGGCCCCACAAAGCGGGGAAGCCCCTTCACCCGCGCCGGGTGAGTAGTCAGCAATTACCCCACAGCACATTAACCTTCGTCTGCCGCGAAACGTCCCCGACACTTGCACCGCACTGCGTTTCCTGACACCGTCCGTCAGGACAGGTGCGGTGCAGTGCAGGTGAGGGAGTGGCGGAGGGGGTCTAACAAGCCTGAAGTTTGGCTCTTTTGAGCAGGGAATTGAAAAGAGAAGTCCTTTGAGTTAGAGTAAGGTTGCGAAACCAGAAATAACCAAAGGACTTCTCATAT
>VGNF01000101.1 GCA_016866195.1 Chloroflexota bacterium
TTTACGTCCCAAAGGCACCAATTTGAGCGCAGCTTCGAGGGTCTCCGGCGGCATGGCCTCCAGGATCTCGGTATCCACAAATCCCGGGGCGATGGCATTAACCGTGATATTACGAGCCGCCACTTCACGTGCCAGGGCCTTGGTGAACGCAATTTGCCCGCCTTTGGATGCGGAGTAATTCGTCTGCCCCGGGTTGCCCATCTGTCCCGCAACCGAGGCGATATTGATAATCCGGCCGTATCGCTTGCGCATCATGTGCTTGACCGCGGCCTTGGAGCAGTTGAATGTGCTCTTCAAATTGGTGTTGAGGACTGCATCCCAATCTGCTTCGGGCATCATCATGATCAACTGATCGCGGGTGATGCCTGCATTATTGACCAGAATGGACAGGTCGCCGAATGTATCCACCGTGAACTTGACCAGGGATTCAGCCTGTTTCAAGTCCGAAACGTCCGCCTTGCAGGCAGTTGCTTTCCCGCCGGCAGTTTGGACCATACGGACGACCTCATCAGCAGCCTGTGCGGACTGGTTGTAATTGATCACCACAGCGGCTCCTTGCCGTGCAAATTCCTCGGCAATCGCCCGGCCGATTCCGCGTGAGCCGCCGGTTACCAGTGCAACTCGATTGATCAGGGAGAATGCCATGAATGAACCTTTTGGGGAATTATACTCGTGATGAAGAGGTCTGGTTGGGCGGGTGGTTTGAAGTGTTTGCATCCTTGAATCGTCCCAAACCGATGGCCAACCCGAAGCCGCCGCCCAGGCAAATGAAGGATGCGGCAAGCACAGCATCCTGCCAGAAGCGAATTGGGAAGAGGCGGATCAACGTATCAGAATAAAGAAACAACCAGGAATTCCCCTCAAAAAAAGCCTGATGGAACAGGGCAAAGAAATTCCAGAAAATATCCGGGTCGATCAGGATCCCGCCTCCAGCGATGAGGGTGAGAATCAACGCCAGGCCGATCATCCACCATCCGCCGCGACCCCATGCGGCGAGATAGGAACGCATCCACTTTCCGCGCCAGGCGAATACTCCCAATACCACCTGGATCGAAAGCGCGCCATACCAAATGCGAAGCGAGCCCTGGACGAGTCGTTTGACATCCTGCATATGCACAAGCTCACGCCCGTTAAAAAGCGGGGATCCGTCATCGAAACGCAACTGACTGAGATAATCGATATCCGCGAGATTAACCAGGTAGTTTACGGCGAACGGAGCCCATCTCAATCGATCCTCCCGCGTAAAACCATATCGATCCTGTGGAAAATATGGAAGGTTGTATTCGATTGTATAAAACAACGGGGTGAGCAATACGCGCAGCGCGAAGCCGATCAGGAGAATTGGCACGAGCAGGGAGGCGAGGTAGGATAAACCTGCGGGATGGCGATCGGTCATGTTCAATGATTCAGTATTTCCAATCCGCCCTCGAAGACGAAATCGATGACCATGGCATTCACGATCCATTCGATTGGAGCGAGGTCGTCGGTGAAAACCGTGGCAGGAGTATATCCGGGTTTTAGATTGGCGTACGTGGAGGTCATCGTGGTTACGAGCAGGGGATCGACGTCAGGGTCTTGCGCCAGCCTCACCATGTTCACAGATAAATCCTCCCGCTGGGTGGGTTGAATGGTGGCAAAGATCATGGTGTTCAATGTTCCTGGAATGTCCATGATATGGATCGAAGGAAAGATGGAAGCCATGGTGGAGGCCAGGCCATCGATCAAACGGCGGTCACCGGGTACGGAACCGACGTTGATGGTCAGGACTCCCTCTTCGGTCAGGTGTGAAGCGGCGATGGTGAAGAATTCAACCGTAGTCATGTGCGGGGGGATATAGGGCGGGCGGTAGGCGTCCACGGCGATGATATCGTAAATGAACGGGCTTCTTTCCAAATTCAACCGACCATCCCCGATATGGACTGCCAGGTTTGGCATATTCATATGGAAATACGTTCGCCCGATTTCCACGATCTTTTCATCCAACTCGTAGCCATCAATTGGAATTTCTCCAAACACGGTAGTAGCCTGTCGGGCAACCGTGCCAGCCGCCAGGCCGATGACGGCAATCCGTTTCACATCGGCAACCTGGCGATCTGCGTAGAAAAAAGGACCAACAAGGAATTGCTCCCAGGGACCGTTGAAATACAGTGTGTCGGGATGGTAGATGGAGTGAACTCCCTGTCCATCGTTCAACCGCAGGAAGGTGAATCCGTTGACTTCCTGAACCTGGATGTAGTTGTACGCTGATTCGGTTTCATAAACCTGGCCAGCATTGTTTTTCATGGTTTGATTTCGAAAAAGCAGGGCAACGATCAAAAGGACGACCGGCATCCAGCTGTATTTGATGAATTCATTGCGGCTCGAATATTTCCAAAGCCCTATGAGGGTGACGGCTAACAGGAGCAGGCTGAACAAAAGAAAGGTGTGCCTCGTCCCGATCGTGGGAATGGTGACAAGCGTTGGCAGGAAGGTGCCGATGAAGGAACCAAGCGTGGAAATTGCATAGATCCGGCCGGAAGTCCGTCCGGCCTGGGCAGTGTCCTTCACCAGCAGGCGGATGGCGAAGGGAGAGATCGTTCCAAGCAGGGTCACCGGAATACTGAACAGGATCAAGACCGCAATGAACGAGCCGGCCAGGATGCCTGTGGTCAACGCTTCGAAGGCTGTTGCGGCAAGCTTGAGCACCGGTCCGGCGGCGTAAGGGACGAGTCCCAATGTGAAGGCAGACCAGGCGAGGACACGCAACATCGCGGTGATGGTCGGGTTTTGATCCGCCCATTTTCCTCCGAGGAAATAGCCTGCCGTCAGGTAGATGAGGATCAGGCCGATGATGCTGGCCCACACCAGGTTGCTTGTGCCGAAAACATTGCCGATCAGACGTGCGGCAGCCAATTCTGCAGCCAGTGTCGTCATCCCCGAGATAAAAACAGTGAAAAGAATGTAGCGATTCATGGTCTGGTCCCAAACGCGAATGGACGCATTATAGCGCATCACCGGGGGCTGATCTTGATGCATGCCATTCTCCTTCGATCAGAAATATGGTCTTGACGAAACCCAGTTGCAAGTATAAAATCCGAGCCGTTGTCCCACTTGCGCCTCCATGTGGAGGCGCATTTTCTGCCGAAATCCGGCAGATCTTACTACAACAGGGCGAAGGTAGCCGGATCGGCTGGCGAGAGGCGCCCGAGGAGTGCATATGGAAAAAGTAGTACTAAAAGCCGAGAAACGCAATGCGAAGGGGAAGAAGGTGGGAGCCTTGCGCCGGGCCGGTAAATTGCCGGCAGTGATCTATGGCCGTCACCTCGAACCCGTGGCCATCGAATTGGAAGCTCACAGCGCCGGGCTGACGCTCGGGAAATTATCCTCCTCCAGCCTGGTGACGATCGAACTGGAGGGCAGGGAGTATCCTTCCCTCGTCCGCGAGAAGCAGCGCAACTTCATCAAAGGCGACCTGACTCACGTGGATTTTCTGGCCGTGGACCTTACAGAGAAGATTCGGGCCAAGGTTCGCATCGAGCTGGTGGGTGTGGCGGCAGCTGTAAAGGATTTCAATGCCGTTCTTGTGAGAGGGTCGAACTCGATAGAAGTGGAGTGTCTTCCGACTGATTTACCGGAGCGCATCACGGTGGATATCGCGCCGCTGGCCCAGATCGGAAACGGAATCTATGTGCGGGATGTCGTCCTGCCGCCCAATCTCCGCGTGCTGAATGATGAGGATGAAATGATCGCCGTGGCCACCGCCCCCAAGGTGGAAGCTGTGGAAGCAGCCCCTGTAGTGCCGGAAGTCGGAGTGGTGGAGCCTGCCGAACCCGAACTCAGCGTGGAACGCGGGAAGAAGGTCGAAGAAGGCGGGGAGGAAGCGAAAGGGGAATAATCCCCGCGGTCAGGTTCATGAAACCCGTCATCGTCAGGTGGCGGGTTATTCATTTAAGGAGTTCGATGGTTTTTAGGAAGCTCACGGTCATGCGGGCAGTCGCGCCCCAGAGGATCTCGCCGTCATAGGGATGATAGGCGATCAACGCGCGCTCCGAATCCCGAACGAAGAATTCCCAAAAGTGACCGCGATCTGCAAGCCATAGCAGCGGGATGGTAAAAACGCGCGCCACTTCCTCCCCTGCCACTTTAAAGGCATATGGCCATGGGAGCAGACCGACGACCGGCGTAACACGAAAATTGGTGATGGTCACCATTTGGCTCAGCCTGCCGAGCACCTTCACATCCGCCGGATGCAGGCCGATCTCCTCCTGGGATTCCCGCAGAGCTGTCTGCTCCGGAGTGGTCTCACCGTCATCGCAGGCGCCGCCGGGAAAGGATACCTGACCCTTGTGCGATTCGACTCGATCCGTTCGACGTGTAAAAAGCAGGTGCCAAGCCGGCTCAATGTGGATCAACGGAATTAGCACGGCCGCGCATTTTAACTGTGGAGCAGAATTACCGGTTTCCTCCCTGTACCCGTCCGTGTCCGGAAACCGCCCCTCCGCTTCCAACAGTTTATGCGCGATGAATTCCTGGGAGATTTCCGGCATCGGGTTTCCGCTGCTCAGGAGGGTCCCCGGACCGGGCTTCCACAGTACGCGCATTCCGCGGTGACGTCATCCAGCCACTCCACCTCATCCGGCCGCACAGCTCCACCGCAATTTGGACAATGAGTAGGCAGCACCGGCTTTTTATCCGGAAGTAATTCCGCTTCTGCACGTTGGGGTGGGATATTGTCGGAGAGCATGCGTTCGATTTCCTCCGCCTCCTTGGTCAATCCGTGGTCTCTCAACTCTCGGATGGTTCGCCCGCCGAGCATTTGCATGCGCAAGTGACGTCCCTGGGAGGCGAGCAAAGTCAGCCCCCTGCGGAAGTGCGCAACCCCTGTATGATTTTGTCCGGCAAGCATGGCAGCCCGGCCGGCTTCCAGGTAAAGAAAAGGCGCCCGCTCGGAATATCGTTCCTCCGCACCGTGCGCCAATTGTTCAAAGGCCTGCATGGCCTCCGCATGACGGCCTTCGAGCATTAATTGATTTGCATGTTGGAGCATGGGCAGGACGTTTGGTCTGCCCATTCTTCGAATTGCGCGTGAAACTCTTCTGCGGAACATGGTTTATTCCTCTCCTTCCCCGGATTCCTCCAGGTGACCGGCGCGGAACTCGCCTGTCAATTCCTCGATTCGCGCCTCATCACCCGGCTCGATCCTTCTGCCAAAGACAAGAAAACCGGTGTGTGCCACCATGCGGTCCGTGGGCCGCAGTCGCGCGGGTTCCGGTTTGTAGTATCTCAGCAGAATTTCACAGACTTCAACAAAGGCAAATTGGTTCATGCGCAGCGCGTGCAGCGTCTTCTCGATTTGATTAAAGGTTGGGATAAGCGTGCAGAAAAACCCACCAGGTTTAAGTGCGGCGCGCGCTTGTAGGATGTAATCGTATGGATTGGGGACGTCCATGAAGAGAGAATCGGCGTTCGTTTCGTCGAAACCACCTTGGATGTCGCGCAGTTTAAATTCGACCCTGCCCCCCAGCCCGACGCGTTCGATGTTCTTTCGAGCCAGGTTTTGAATGTCCTGCCGTTGCTCGTAAGTGATTACGCGTCCCTCCGGACCGAGAGCTGTGGCGAGCGCGATGGTCATGGAACCGGAGCCAGTGCCCGCCTCCACCACTTTTTGCCCGGGTGTGATCCCCATGCTGATCAGGATAAAGCCGATATCCTTTGGATACAGAATTTGAGTGGATCGCGGCAGGGTAAGCAGCAGATCCGCCACAGAAGGCTGGAGCAGAAAAAAGGGAGATCCGAGGTGGCTGAACACCTGGGATCCCCAGGATTTGCCGATCAAATCATCGTGTTTCAGCACACCGCGGTGGGACTGTACATCGGATCCCCTCTGGAGCGTGAAGATAAAATGCTTGTGGCTCAGTCCAACCAGTTGAGCCAGGTCCCCTTCACGAGCTGCGCGGGAATAATTCATCATGATATTGTACACTCATCCGCTCCTCTGCGTCTCTGCACCTGCAGGTTGGGCCTGCGCGTCGACCAGCCTGCGATTGGCCGCGATCAGGATCAGCGACATCCCTCCGAACAGAATCACAAAACCACCGAGTGCGGCAGGCATATACCAGATCCATTGCGGCCTGTCGATGAATTCACCCAGTGTAGCCATGGCTGTACCCGCGGCACAGGCGTTCCACAAGCCGTGCAACAGGACGACCGCTGCATAGGTCAGGAGAAAACGCGCGACTTTTTTCTGGTGGAACAACTGTACGATCGCAACACCCATCAAACCCGAGGCGGTGATGTGCAGCAGACTGGTTCCGATACGCACGCCCACGATGACCGACCAGGCTGTACCTCCATTTCCTCCGACGTTGAGGCTCTCAATGAGGGCAAATACCCCTCCGCAGAGCAACCCCAAGGATAAACCGTCCCCAGCGGATTTCATTTTCCGGGCGAACAACCAGACTGCCAGGGGTTTAATAAATTCTTCGACAAGTGGGACGAACAGGGAAAGGTACAGAAAAATGGAGGCGATGGTCCCCGGCCTGGAGAGATAGGGCGCGAGCAAACTCAACGCTGCCTCTTCATTAAGGTTTTGATCCAGAGCGAATACCAGTTCATTAAACCGCTCGACCATACCCGGCTGGATGGAAAGATAGATGGCCCAGATTATCACGATGGCTGCCAGGATCATTAACTCGATGGTGACCATCAGGATTGGACTAATGGACATGCTGATCGCGACCGTTCCCCAGGCTTTCCAGCGCGCACCGAAATTCATTCCACGCGACCCCACCCCGAGGATCAGCGCGATCGGCAGACAGACGGATCCGATCGTAAGGATGGGAAGCGTCAACCATGCCAGCCATTTGATCTCGGTGATCGTGATCAGGGCACCGAATCCGAGGACGAAGAGTATGGCTGGCAGATAGATGAATATATGCCAGATGGAAAAGGGAAACTGAACGATCCGCTCCGCGGCTTCCCGCCCCATGGTTTTTTGGAAGATGAACCAGGCACATACCAACAGCAGGCAGGCTTCAAAGCCAAAGGCGGCACTTTGAATCATCGTCCCGGCTGCGTCTGTGAATTCATCGAACAATCCGACCAGCGAAGCAACCGCGGTAGCCATAGAGGCCGTGGCCAGGCCCAACACACCCAGGGCAATTGCAATCAGGATGAGTATGGAAGGCCAGTGGGTCTTTGATGGTTGCACTACTTCTCCTCGATGGTCACCGTTTGAATATGATCCGGGTCGGCAAGATTGCCGGATTGATCCGGATCGCGCGGGGTGAGTCGTTCGGCAACGTCCAGGCCGCGAATCACCCGGCCGAACAGGGTATAGCCCCCATCCAGGTGAGGGGCCGGCGCAAAGGTGATGAAGAACTGGCTGCCATTCGTATCCGGTCCGGAATTTGCCATTCCCACCAGGCCGGGTTGATCGAATTTCAAATCGCTGACCTCATTTTGGAATAAATAACCCGGATTTCCCCTGCCTGTTCCACTGGGATCTCCGGATTGGGCGACAAATCCCGGGATCACGCGATGAAAAGGAACCCCATCGAACCAACCCTCCCGAGCCAGAAAGACAAAGGAATTCACCGCCAGGGGAGCCTTCTGCGGCAACAATTCGATGACGATTTCCCCTTTGTCCGTTTGGATGGTCGCGGTGTACGTTTTCTTCGGATCCACATTCAGAGGCGGACATTCTGCGAATTGTCTCTCTCCCAGCGCGATCAATCCAACCGCATCATGGATGCTTCGGTAATCAAGCAGGTAGGAGGGTTGAAGCACTCCATTGATGAGCAGGAGAGGAACCGCCGGAATGCCGATCTGTCTGGCGGAATCATGCATTTCGGTCAGCCGATCCTTTGTTTTGGTCCCATTCAAGTCAGACCTCAATAGGCCTCCGTCGAAACCGATGGCGACGGATTCCTTGACGACCCAGTTGACAAAATCCCGCGGTGGAAGTTCGACCCAGGCTTCGTACTTGATAAAAAGCAGGTCGTACATAACCCAGAACTTTTCCTGTTCATCCGCCGCGATCGCGGCCAGGGTTGAAACCTCGGACTTGTCCAGTATTCCGATCAGCGGCAGGGGGCGGAAGATGAAGCGCACATCATCCCGCTTCTGCATCAGCGTGGATAGGATACCCGCCATGTTCCTGCAGCCCGGCGATTGAAAATCGCAATATTCGAGAATTGTGACCGGGGCATCAGGGGAACCAAACGAGAAATCCTCTTGGGAAACCGGAGGAAATAAACCACTGGAATCCGGAGCCGGTGTGGATTCGGAGGAAATGACCGAGCAGGAGGCGGGTGGAGTAGAAGTCGGTTGTGGAGTCGCGCTCACCGCTTGAATTGTGGGTGTGGCTTCCTCAACTTTCGAGCATGAGATGAGCAGGATCAGGAAAAGAAACGTCGCTAACCATGGAAACCAGGATCTACTCATTCGATTCGCCGCCGTGTCCGAGGTTTCCCACCGCTTGTTCCAATTGCTCAAAGCTGGTCATCCATGAGATGGTATGGAGGAACTCCGCCAGGGAATCGCTTTGTGCCCGCAGGGAGCGGACGGCAGGTCCGACCGGGTCCTCGCCGGCTGCACCGCCGGGAACATCGGCATACGCGCCGTAAAATGCAAAATATGCCTGGTTGATTTTCCGCAGCAGGAATCCATTTTTCAGGAAGATCGAGCGTCGGGATTCCATATACGCTTCCGCCTGCTCGATGTTCCCTTCTTCCAATAGTGAATCCACGGTCACGCGCGTTTCATGCATTTCTGCGCGAAAATCGAATACCGGTCGGAGGAAATCCCCCGGTTCGGGATGGTCGAATCCATCCGAGATCAGCTGGGAGGGGTTGTTAACTACATACACCAGTTCAGGGTAATACCTTTCCATGACCAGGTTCCCGATCTCATCCCCGGCGATGGAGGCGGTGGTTTCGTTCATGGTTCGCAGTTCCGGCGAATCCACGTAGTAAATTCCCAGAGGTCGCAAGGTGAGGTAGTTATGGATCCATTCGTGGGAAATGGTATTGATCATCCAGGAAAGGTTTGTGGTCTGCTGAACCATGGTGGGATATACACCCACACCCCCGATCGGGACAACCAGGGAGGAAACCTCCAGACCTTGATCGACCCGGCCTTCGAGTGCGGCTTGTTCGTCCACGGTGATATCGGTGTCAACCGAAATGTTGGCGATCTGTTCGATCTTTTCACGAGGGGAAACGATCAACGCGTACGGCAGCGGGGTGGAATGAAAAAAAACGCTGGGCAGTGGTTGGCCGAGCACGGTGAGGCCAAGCTCCGAAAGGACAACGCTTATTTGTTCCTGAAGAACAGATTCAGCGAAGGGCGTCAGGGATCGCTGACGGTCCAGAACGGATCGCAATTCCAATCGCAACCCCTCGGTAGCTTTCTCCTTTTCCACGACGGCTGCATCGGCATAGGCCTGTTCAAGCGCATATTCCAACTCAAGCGCCCTCTGAGTGATCTGAAGATAATCCATCACCGCCCGTTTCTGACCCGCGCGATCCAGGATGTGAGGCAGACCAATGGAGGCGGCCTGAAGCTTTACTCGCGCAGCCTCCAAAGTCCATGAGATGTAATTGAATTCCCTTTCACGGGTGAATGCCCGCACCCTTTCAATTCGATCGGTGAGCGGGGGATTGCTGTAGGTGAATAAAGCCGCGAAGACAACGTAGGCCAGAAATATTTCGAATGCCCGCAGAATTCTATGGAACACGCCGGGGATTATAACAAAGGGCGGGGCGGGTACTTTCGCCCGCCCCGCCGACACCCTGCCCTCGACAGGTTAATTGTTGCTTCGCAGATATTCGTCGATTGCGCGCCCGGCCTTTCGCCCGGCGACCATGGCTGTGACAACGAGATCAGGGCCGGTCACACAATCGCCGCCGGAAAATACACCGGGTCGCGAAGTGATGCCCTTCGATTTGTCCTTGACTGTGATCAGACCCCAATCGTGTGTCTCGAGGTCCGGTGTGGTCTTTCCGAGAACCGGATCCGGCCAATACCCAAGAGCGAGGATGGCGGTATCCGCGGCCACGCTGAAGTTCGAATCTTCCACCGGCACCGGTTTGCGGCGTCCTTTGGCGTCCGGTTCACCCAGCTTCATTTCAATGCATTCCACCGCGGCCAGGTTGCCATCCGCGCCGGGGATGAACTTCACCGGCTGGGTGAGGAAACGGTATTTCGCACCCTCCTCGCGCGCCATGGCGCGGTCTTTCTTCCCGCCGGGCATTTCCCTTTCCGTACGGCGGTACAGGCAGGTCACCTCCTCGGCGCCCATGCGGAGCGCAGTGCGAAGACAGTCGGACGCCGTATCCCCGCCGCCGATCACGACCACCCGCTTCCCGACCTCCAACGGCTTGCGCATCTCCATCGGAAGCAGATCCGGAGTGACATTTCCGCGAATCAGAAAATCGGTGGCTTCGTATACCCCGGACAGGTCCGTTCCTGGGGTGTCCTCCATTTTTGCGTCGATCTCAGACCCCACTCCGATAAATATCGCTTCAAACCCTTCCTTGAACAGGTCATCTATGGTCTTTTCCCGTCCGATGTAGGTGTTCGGAACGAATATGACCCCGGCGCGTTCGAATTCCTCCCACTTTTCCTGCCAGACGTCCTTGGGAAGCTTGAAATTGGGAATGCCGTAGACCAGCAGACCGCCCGGCGCCGGTTTGGATTCGAAAATGGTTACCTCATGGCCGGCATGGAGAAGTTGTTCGGCGCACCCGATGCTTGCCGGGCCAGCACCGATCAGCGCCACTTTCTTTCCTGTGGGCGTTCCCAGGGGAATGATGTATCCATTTGTACGGCGTTCATAATCAACCGCGAAAGCTTCCAGCTCGCCGCACAATACAGGTTGGTGATGTTTGTTAAGGACGCAGGATCCCTGGCACAGGGCTTCATGCGGGCACACCCGTCCACAGATCTCCGGGAGGGAGCTGGTCTTATGATAGATCCCGGCCGCCTCGACGAAACGACCCTGTTCGATCAGCCACATGGCCGAGGGGATGTCATTGTGCGTCGGGCAGGCAAGCATACAGGGCGCCGGATCCGGACAATGGATGCAGCGGGACGCCTCCACCATAGCCCGCTCGGGAGCAAACTCAATCACCACATCGTCGAAATCGCAGGTTCGGATTTCCGGCAAACGCAAATCAAGGTCGAAGAACGCGCTATTCGCCCGCTGTTTACGATCGATCGCTAGAAATTCGCTGGGAACCGCCTGCATTATGCCTCCAGTAAAGGACGAATCCGTACAATAAGAGGTGAAATTGCCATTTGTCATGATACTCAAACCGCGCAGCCAGACACAGGTTTAAATGTCACCAAACCCGACGACAATCGTCACAATTCTCGTTTGACATTCATTAATCCTGTGATAATGCGAAATTGATATAGTTACGGATGCGGACAATGACCAATGGAGACGCGCGGATAGTGC
>VGNF01000102.1 GCA_016866195.1 Chloroflexota bacterium
CCCCGCGCACGGATCGAACATCCCGACGGGTACGAGCTTACAGCCATCCCGGTCGTCGCCTATCTGCTTCAATATCTCGACGGCTCTACCCGCAAGGTTGGATTGCACATGATGGGTCATGTCGCGGAACCGCTGCGCTTGTTCGAGGATATGCAGCGCATGGGCGCGAAATTAACGATCGAGGCTTGATATGACCGAAATGATCCTGGGACCAATCATCGGCGGACTCTCGCACGAGCGCGCACGTCTTTGGGCCCGAGCGGATGGTCCTTCAACCCTGTTCGCGTGGCTCGGGCATTCGCCGGATGGATCCGACGCCTCGTTCGTGGGCAGGACCGAATTACGCCCCGAAAATGGTTACGCTGGCGTTGTCTCTGTTGAAGGACTCGATCCTTCTCGACAATATGTTTACGCTCTCACTCTTGACCCCGAACATAAACCTGCCCGAAAAGCATTTCGATCCTTCCGGACCTTTCCACCGCCGGGTTCTGCCCGGAATTTCCGTTTCGTATTCGGATCGTGCTTCCTCCCCTTTCGGCCGGAGCCCGGCCTTGTCTTCAAGCACATGAACGATAGCCAACACGATCTGGCATTTTCCCTTCTGCTCGGGGATCAAATTTACGCGGATAATTCAAAGCAGAACGGCCTTGGCCGAATCGCTGCAAGCCTGGACGAATACCGTGCGGTGTATCGCCATTTCTGGTCGGTTCCATATTTTCGGGATTTTCTATCAAAGACACCGGCCTTCATGATCATGGACGATCACGAGGTGGATAATGACTGGAGGTTTCACGACCCGGCATTGACCCGGCCGCGCATCTCGCCGTTGAATCGACTCATGCGAACCCTCAAAGGATTGCCAAAGGAACAACGCACCCTCCACCTCGCACGACTGTACGCAGGGCTGCAGGCGAACTGGGAGCATCAGGTCATGCACGGACCGGCTCCGGCCTCGCCGCGCGGTCCGCTGGCATATGAATTCGAATACGGCAAGGCAGCCTTCTTCATCCTTGACACCCGCACGCACAGATACATTCAAGGGAACACTCGCGAAGTGCTTGGAGCGCAGCAATGGGAAAAACTGGAATCCTGGCTGCTGCGAGTCAGAGATACACACCCGGTGAAGTTCATTGTCTCATCGATTTCAGTGCTGCTGGATATGCATGGGGATTTTACAAACGACCGTTGGACCGGGTTCAAGGCTGAACGTGATCGCCTGTTGTTCTTTCTCGCAAACAACGGGATCGAGGGAGTTCATTTCCTGGCCGGCGACCTACATTCGGCGCATGCCATTTCCGCCCATTTGAAAGGTCCAAATGGCAAGACAATTCCTATTTGGGAAATCTGCTCCTCCCCCTTCGAACAGAAACCCTTTCGATTCTCGCGCCTCCTCGGTCACCCCACCGCCAGTCCCGCCTTGCATGGAGCGAAACGGCATTTCACGATCGGTGCAATCAATTACGGTGTGGTGGAGGTGGATTTCTCGGGTCAAGATTATCCACGGGTGAAATTCAACTTGAATTTTGAAAAGGGTGGGGTTTGGGATGTAAAGATAGTTCAATAATCCCGCCGAAGGACGGAGGCTCGCCTGGCAGACGATACAACGTGACGGGACAGGATTACAATACCTGCTCACCGACCACCTCGGCTCCGTGGTAGGGGTGACGGATTCTGCTGGAACCTTAACAACCCAACAAAGATACCTGCCACCTGTGCCACGAAGTGGTATTTGGCGCAAAGCGGGCAGACGTGCCCAGCCCGACCGCGCCCGCCACGGATTATGGCTACACCAGCCAGCGCCTGCTGGACGATGGCATGGGCGGGTTGATGGACTATAAGGCGAGATTTTACGCACCCTATCTTAACCATTTCATCCAGCCCGACTCGGTTATACCAGGCCTGTCCAATCCACAAAGCCTGAACCGATATGGATACGTTAAAAATAATCCCTTAAGATTTACAGACCCTTCTGGGAATAAACCATGCGGGGATGGGGAAAAATTCAATTGCGACGGCTCTTATAATCCCCCAGCTCTGGGTGGACCAAAGCCTCGCCCGCATGAAGGATGTGGCAATGTAGGACAGCGGAGGTGTGATGGGGAGGAACCGACCTATGGAAATGGTCTAGTAGGTCCTCCAATAAAGAGTATTCCCGAATCAGCTCTTACATTGCCGAATCCAGCGGATGGGTATATACCTTTTAATAAGGTTCTTCACCCATTGGAAGGAAATGTAGTCCAGCTAATTCCAATTTATGAATACTCATTGGGGCATTCTGAGCAAATTGGGTATACGATTGTTTCTTATGCCTATGATTCTGTTCATTTTAATCTCTGGGAATTAAACCCGTTTGCACCCAAAGAAAGAAGTCCAATATCAACTGCTAGTCTCGGATATAAACTGTCGATTATGCATACAAGCTTGCACAAAGGCAATTCATAAGTCTGACCAGTTTATTGGGCAAGCAATTCGGGGACGATTTGATTGTCGCTCCGCTTTGTCCAGTATGCTCAGTGTTATTGACTACAGCATCTGCAATAGATTTGATCAATCGTGTTACAAACATAGAATCTCACTTACGAGTTCACACTGTATATTTTGAGACTCCAATGCTTCTCGATGGCCCCCAGTTTCAATTGCAAATACCAATTCCATAAAGGATTCGCTCATGCCTAGGAAATCAAAGAAAAAAAGAGGAAAGCAGCTAGTTTCCAAATATATAAAACCTCCTCATCCAATAATACTTGAGATAGTATTGTTCTGCTACGAATACCTGAAGGAGTACTACGTTCCAGGAGCAGTAATTGTACTGTTTCTTGTTATTATGCTAGGAAAACCGGTTGGCATTGACTGGATATTTGTTTCATTAATCGTTCTACTCTTCGGCTTGATGCATTATCTTATCAAAACGTCAGAACTTAAATAGCTCTCTAACTCGGTTCTCTTCCTAACCCTTGGGCAACTGATGACGCGCCTGATGAAAGCTCTCCACAATAACCGCTTCGAGCGCAAATCACATTAACTCACCCCTGCTGGCGCCAGGTTTACCCCTTCGGGGCACACGTCCCGACCCTCGCTCGGCGAGATCTTGGGAATTCACTTGCCCCATCGCGAAGCATCCTATCGGACACCCTCCCCAAATCCACTGGATTTGGGGAGGGCCGGGGAGGGGCTTTGTTATGCGCGAGCCTCGCTCGGCGCAAGGTCTTCCCCTTACGGGGACGATGCGCGGAGCACCCCGAGCACCGAAGGTCCCTCGCGTAGCATCCCGAGCGAAGCGAGAGGGCGAAGGGGGTAGCGAGCGGGCTCTTGAAGGAGAGGGGAAACACTTTGGATGGAATTGATTTCACGACCTGACGCCTCTATAGTTTGAGAATCTATTATGGTAAAAGACAATTTCCTCCTTTACGCAATACTACTTTCTTCTTTGACAATGGTTATTTTTATAAATAGATATATTCATTATAAAAGGATCAAGAAATTTCGGAGTTCAACACCCCTTCTCCTAACGCTAGCGATCCTTTTCACATTCCTATCATTATTAATGATTGCAACGTATATTGAGAATCGGTGATTGCTTTCTCAGCGAGGGTCTTGGGAGCAGCTGCTGTCGACAGGTCCACCCCTTCGGGGCACAATTCTCGGCCGCGCCGCGTATCGATCACCATTTCTCGTTCCTTCAACCGATTCGCTCGGCTTGGGTCTGGAGAGGTCTTGCTCCGCGCTGGTTTCTTGCCCCACCGAGATTCTTCATGTCACAACTACTTGCTGGTCACCGATCCACTCTGCTTTTCTTGCATGGACCTTCACACTCAGTAATTGTTCCAAAATCCTGTCGAATCTCTCAACCTTTCCTGAGGTGATGAACTCGGTCTGTCCCTTGGAATTCGACGGATTGACCGATCCCATCTCCTCCAGCACCCGGCGGACCTGCCGCGCCACCGCGGGAGCCGGGTCGATCACGCGCACAGCTTCCCCGACGATCTCCTGAATCAATGGGATCACGAAGGGATAATGCGTGCAGCCCAGCACGACGGTATCGATGTTCTTTTCAAGCATCGGAAGCAGCGCCTCCTCAAGGATGGCGCGCGTTTCCTCGGAATCCAGCTCCCCTTTCTCGATCTGACTCACCAGTCCCGGGCAGGTGTGCTGAAGCAGTTCCACGCCGTTGGCAAATCGCTCCACCACCGAGGCGTACAGCGCACCCTGAAAGGTCGCGGGCGTAGCCAGCACACCCACCCTGCCAGTCTTCGTGGTTTCTGCCGCAGGCTTGACCGCCGGCTCCATTCCCACGAATGGAATGACGGGGAATTTGCCACGCAAGTAGGTCAACGCCGCAGCCGAGGCGGTGTTGCACGCCACAACGATCAGCCTGGAACCATTTTCCAATAACAAGCAAGTGATCGCCTCGGAAAATCTTTGGATCTGCTCCAATGGACGCGCGCCGTACGGAACGTGGGCCTGGTCGCCGAAATAGATCATGTTTTCCGCAGGCATCAGATCGCCCAAAGCACGCAGGACCGAAAGCCCACCCACGCCGGAATCGAAGACGCCGATTGGTCCCGTATTATCCGTCATTCGGAGGCGATTCCTGCACGATCCTTTCTGCGCACATACAACAGTTTCTCCACCCTTGCCACCACCTGTCCCTCGGAATCCAAAACGTCAGCGGAGAAGATCGGTTCGGTCCGGCCAAGGCGATCCGCTTCGCTGCGAATTTGATCCACGCGTTCCGGCGGGATCTGGAACAGGGCTTTCACCGTTCCCCGCCCGGGACGAATGAATTGAATCGTCGCCTGCTTATCCCACACGATGTATTCGTTTCCGAGCAGACGTATAAGGATCAACATAAACCACGGATCGCACATGGCATACAGGGAGCCCCCAAAGTGCGTGCCGACGAGGTTTCGATTGAAGGGTTTCAGTATCAGCCGGACTTCGTAGGTGCGTTCATCGATGCGGCGGGCGCGAATCCCTGCTCCGAGGAAAGGCGGGTAGAGATTGATCAACCTCTCACGGAAAATCTGCCAGGTCTTCATCGCATCCCGTCCTTGCGAAGACTGTGATCGTCAATTCGAAAAGACCTCATTTTCGCACGGTATCTGATCTTGACGCATCCACGAAGGATTGAAACAACCGCCGCATGGCCGGCTGGTCCGTCAGCCATTCCGGGTGCCACTGCACAGCCACCGCGTACGGATGATCCGGCAGCTCGACGATCTCCACCAAACCATCAGGCGCGCGGCCTGCCGCACGCAATCCCGGAGCGATGTCCTTCAATCCCTGGTGATGCAGGCTGTTGACCTGCAGGGATATCTCCCCGAACACGCGCGCTGCGTGCGTACTTTCATCCACATTCACCGGGTGAACGATCGTTTTTCTGCGATTGCCCGGATAATCGTGGTCCAATGCGCCGGGGAGCTGCCCGGCGATGTGCGTGTACAGAGAGCCACCCAGTGCGACGTTCATCAACTGCGCCCCGCGACAGATTCCCAGGATCGGTTTGCCGCCTTCGACCGCCTTGCGCATCAGAGCCAGTTCGGTTTCATCCCGGTCCTCGTCTATGCCGTCGATCCGAGGATGATCCTCCCCATTGAAGCATTTAGGTGAAATGTCCCCTCCCCCGGAGAAAAGAATCCCGCTCACCTGATCGTACATAAAGTGCAGGTCCGCCTCGGGCAGAAGGTTGGGGATCAAGACCGGAATTCCCCCGGCCTGAAGTACGGCGTTGGCGTAGGAGTGCTGCAGGGCAACGGTGGGATGCGCATCCGGATCCCTGCCGTTGCGCGTGGTAATTCCGATCATTGGTCCGGGCATGAGCCTCCTCCAAAACAAAAAGGCGCTGATAGGCGCCCTTTTGCGGATTTATTCGGCAGTTTCGAGCTGCGGCTCCAATTCCGCCTCCACCTTTTCGGCGGTCTTCTGATCGAATTTCTGCTTCAAGCGTGCGCTCTTGCCGGTGCGTTCACGCATGTAATACAACTGCGCCCGCCGAACCTTGCCGTGGCGCTCGAGGACGATACGGTCGATGCGCGGGGAGTGCAACAGGAAGGTGCGCTCCACGCCGATGCCGTTGCTGGCGATCCGGCGTACGGTCAGCGAAGCTTCGTTTCCGCTCTTGCGCAAACGGATGATCGTTCCCTTGAATTCCTGGATGCGCTCCCGGTCGCCTTCCTTGATCTTCACATGCACACTCACAGTATCACCGGAATTCAACTGTGGGATTTTTTCATTCGGCTTGGCCTGAACGGCCTTCATCAGGTCAGTCATCTTCAAATTCCTTCAACTATGGTTGGGGTCTTTCAAACGCGACGGCGGATTATAGCATGCCTTGATCCCCCCAACAAGGTGAAATTCGAAACTGTCTAGGGGGATTATTCGAGCTGCATCAAGCAGGTTCAGACAAATGTACGAACGGCCAGGACGGCGTTATGACCGCCGAATCCGAAGGCATTCGAGATCGCCAGCGCAATCTTCGCTTCGCGCGCCTTGTTGGGGACGTAATCCAGGTCACATTCCGGGTCGGGCGTTTCGTAATGGATCGTCGGCGGGAGAATCCCCTCGCGGATCGCCAGCACGCAAAAGATCACCTCGAGAGCCCCTGTTGCTCCCATCATGTGGCCGGTCATGGATTTGGTGGAGGATATGGGAATTTTGTACGCCAGGTCTCCAAACGCTGCCTTGACCGCGCGCGTTTCGGACTGGTCGTTCAACGCTGTTCCCGTTCCGTGTGCGTTGATGTAACCGACATCGGCCGGGTTCGCTCGGGCAGAGCTCAACGCCATTCGGATCGCGGCAGCTCCCCCCTCCCCTTTGTCGTGTGGGGCGGTCACATGGAAAGCGTCCGCGGTGGCGCCGTATCCGGCGAGCTCGGCATGGATTTTTGCGCCGCGTTTGCGCGCGTCCGCTTCACGCTCGAGCACCAAAACCGCAGCCCCCTCACCCATCACCCGGCCATCGCGGTTACCGTCGAACGGCTGCGGCGTCATCGAATAGTCGTCGTTGCGGCGGGACATCGCCCCGACGCGATCGAACGCCGCCACTCCGGTGGAGGTGATCGTCGATTCGGAGGCGCCGGCCAGCGCGGCGTCGATCATTCCCGTTCGCAGCATCATCAACGCAGTCCCGATTCCGTCCGCCCCGGAAGCGCAGGCGGAGGCGACCGAAAAACAGGGTCCCTTGATCCCAAATTCGATCGCGGCCATGCCCGCACCTCCGTTGGCCATCAGCATCGGGATCAGGAATGGGCTGACACGCCGCGGACCTTCGGTGTGATTGGTCAGGATTGCTTCCTGAAGCGAATGCAATCCCCCGATGGCAGAGGAGATGATCACTCCGATCCGGCCGGCGTTGGCTTCGGTGACTTCCAGGCCGGAATCGGTCAAAGCCTCTCTGGCGGAGACGATGGCGAATTGTTCGAACCGGTCCCGGCGCCTCGCTTCTTTAGGATCCATGGATTTCGCGGGGTCGAAATTCTTCACCTCCGCGGCGATGTGCACCTGTAAAGGGGTTGGATCAAAAGAAGTAATTGGCGCCACCCCCGAGATTCCCGCCATGACGCGCTCCCAGCTTTCCCGGACGGACAATCCCAGCGGGTTGACCGTGCCCATTCCCGTGATCACGATACGATCCTGCATGAATCCTCCAAGAGTCGAATGATCCAGAATAATGGTTTACTCTGGCACCCGCTAGAACACCGCGACGAGGCTTTTGTCACGAAACTGCGAAATATCTCAAGGGTACCAGCAATGAGGCGATAAATGCTTCTCCCCCCTTATTTCGACCAGTTTAAGAACCTCTCGGCTACTCCCCCGACTTGGGGTAATAATCCCCCTCCACCCAGAATTCACCGTCCGGGCTGACCTCTTTTTTCCATATGGGAACGATCTCTTTCAGGCGGTCAATTCCATACCGTGCCGCTTCGAACACCCCCGTATCGCGATGGGCGGCCGAACACGCGATCAGCACGGTCGGAGTCTTCGGATACAAAATTCCGACCCGCTGCACAATTGCGATCCCCTCCACCTCCGGCCAGCGATCGCGAATTTCATCGGCGACCTGTTTCATCTTTTCCTCGGCCATCGGCTGATAGGCTTCGTATTCCAGGTACTCGGTTTCGTGAGGCTGTTCGCGGGCGGTCTGACCGCGGACCATGCCGGTGAAGATCGCTGCCGCTCCGCTGCTGGTGAGCGTTATCCGCGAAAGCAGTTCGTTAAGGTCGATTTCGGATTCGGTGATCGAGAAGATCGTCGGTCGATCCATGCAGGCTTTGGGCTGAATTAACCGCCGGATACCGGCGGGAACATGGCGATTTCAGCGCCGGACGGTACAACCGAGTCGTCCATGGCATATTCACGGTTGATCGTGATCAACACGGATTTCAACGACTCGGTGAGGTTCGGGTGATCCTGGGTAAGTTTGACTTTCAATTCCCGAATGGTCATTTCGGCCGGAACTTCCATATCCATCGATTTCGTACCAGCCCGATCACGGAGAGTCGCGAAGAACAATATTCTGATTGGATTCATATTAAATTCCAGAATTGGTTTAAACGGTGAAAGCCAGCTCATCCATCGTCATTCATTGATGATATCGCCAGATCGGCCTCCGCGTTTTTCCACTAGGCGGATGTTCTGGATGCGCATGGTTTTTTCTGCCGCCTTGGCCATGTCATACACGGTCAGCGCGGCCACCGAGACCGCAGTCAGTGCCTCCATTTCCGCGCCGGTTCGGCCGACGACTTTCACACGGGCGGTGATAATCACGCCTGGCAGCGACGGATCGAGGGTCAATTCCACGTCCACATTGGAGATCAAGAGCGGGTGGCATAGCGGGATCAGGTCCGAGGTCCGTTTGCAGGCGCTGATGCCCGCGATCTGCGCGGTCGTAAGAACATCGCCCTTCTTGACCTGCCCCGCGCGTATCAATTCAAATGTTTGCGGGGACATGTGAACTTCCCCGCGTGCGATCGCGATCCGTTCCGTCTCGGATTTGAGTCCGACGTCCACCATTCTGATTCCGCCGTCTTCACCCACGTGCGAAAGTTTCGACATGAGCGGGATTATACACTGGTATAATTCGCCCGCCATGGAAGGCTTATTCGGCAACTTGACGGGGTCATACAAGGTTCAAATCCCTGTTTATGAGGGACCGCTCGACCTGCTTTTGCATTTGATCGAACGGGCGGAGCTGGACATCACCGCCGTCTCCTTGGCTGCGGTGACGGACCAGTACTTGTCCCACCTTCAAGGCCTGGAACAAATTAAACCGGATGAAATTTCCTCGTTCCTGGTGATCGCAGCCAAATTGGTCCAAATTAAATCCGAAGCTCTTCTGCCGCGTCCGCCGCAACGGGAGGCCGGGGAGGAGGACCCGGGGATGACCTTGGTGGAACAATTGAAGCTTTACAAGAGCTTCAAGGAAATCGGGCTTTGGCTTGAGCAGCGGCAGGAACTGGGATTGCACTCCTACTTGCGAATCGCGCCTCCGCCAAAAGTGGAAGCCAAACTGGACCTATCCAATCTCACGCTGGAAGGCCTGCTCGCGGCGGCTGAATCTGCCCTGGCAAGGGCGGAAGACAAGAAAGCGCTGGGAACCGTGATCGCGCCCCCGCGGGTGACGATACGGGAAAAGATCGAATTGATCACTCGGTCCATGAAAAACATCCAACGCCTGACGTTCAGCAGCCTGATCACTGACAGCGCCACTCGCATCGAAATTGTCGTGACGTTCCTGGCTCTCCTGGAATTGATCAAAAGATATCATGTGGTCGCACAGCAGGAGGTGCTTTTCGGGGAGATTGAATTCGAGAGGATCGGCGAATGGGATGACGCGGAAGAGTTCGACATCGAATTCGAGTAATCGAATTTGCAATTTGTTATTTTCGTTTACCGCCGAACCACAAGGCAAATGCCGCACCCAGGTTGTCGAAGAGGATGACATCGTAAATGGAGGCATACCTGCCCGGCACGAACGATTGATGGAATTCATCCGTCACAGCGTAGAGGAGGGAAAGCAGCCACGCCAGACCTTTTCCCTTTGCGGTATTTCCAAAGAAGTGCAAGTACGCTCTCGCCAGCATTCCATACCCAAACATATGGGCGGATTTCTTGATCGCGAAATCCCATGTCGCAAAATCCGGCAGCGATTCGGAGGACCGGCTGGACAGGAAGAAAATGACCAGCATGACAATCGCTGCCGGAATCCAGCGCGGTAAAATGGTCGAAAGGGATTTCACGAAGAGGCCGATTTGATTCAGCATAACGAAGCCCTTCTCAAGTGTGGAGGAAACTGGTTTCATTTTACCCGTCCGCACCGGATCATCGCCGCAAAACGCGCCGGGGAAGTGCTTGGCGCGTTGAATGAGATGGAGCAGTTGGTCAACGAAAATAATTGGCACGCCGCCGGATATATCAGCTATGAAGCTGCGCCCGCTTTCGATGACGCTTTTCGGGTAAGGGGGGGATCGAACCTCCCCCTGCTATGGTTCGGATTGTATCCCGAACCACGGATTGTCTACCTCCCATCGCCGAGGCATTCCATTCAGGGACTCCGCTGGCAGCCGACCATCGATCAAACGACCTACGTCGATGCGATCGAACAGATCAAGGAGTTCATTGCATGCGGGATGACCTACCAGGTCAATTACACCATGAGGTTGACCTCGGAGTATTCAGGGGATTCCTTCGATCTCTTTCTGAACCTGGCTCACCGCCAGAATGCATTTGCAGCCTATATCGATATTGGAAATCACGCCATATGCTCCGCCTCGCCTGAACTTTTCTTTCAGCTCGAGGGGGAATCCATCCTGGCGCGCCCGATGAAGGGAACGGCAGGGCGCGGGCGAACGCTCGTGGAGGATGAACTTCAGGCCGAGTGGCTGCTGCATTCCGAGAAGAACCGGGCGGAAAATGTGATGATCGTCGACATGGTGCGCAACGACCTGGGCCGCATTGCAGAGATCGGCAGCGTGGCCGTGCCCAATTTGTTCGCCATCGAAAAATACCCAACACTGTTTCAAATGACGTCCGACATCCAGGCCAGGACGCGCGCCTCGCTTGCCGAAATCCTCAAGGCGCTCTTCCCCTGCGCCTCGATCACCGGCGCGCCGAAGGTCAGCACCATGAAGATCATCTCGAATCTCGAAACCACGCCGCGCGGTGTGTACACCGGCAGCATCGGTTTCCTAGCTCCCGGTCGCAAAGCCCAATTCAACGTGGCCATTCGAACTGCCGTGATTGACCGGGATCGCGGGAGGGCGGAATATGGCGTGGGCGGCGGCATCGTCTGGGATTCTTCGAGCCGCGAGGAATACGAAGAGGCGATCCTCAAGGCGCAAGTATTGATTCAGGAACCGGTTCAGTTTTCCCTGCTTGAGACCATCCTGTGGACTCCGCAGGAAGGGTTCTTTCTACTGGATAAGCACCTCAACCGGA
>VGNF01000103.1 GCA_016866195.1 Chloroflexota bacterium
CGGGAACCTCCCACAGCGTGGTATAACTCATTGGACACTCCTTGCAGGTTGTTTGGGTTGCACCTGCAATTCTGCACCAGGAGTGTCTTTTTGTTAATGTTCGTCCCTATTTACGGATAGGCTGTTAAGCAAATCGTAATCTTCTCCAGGTAACATGTTCGACCTGAACCGAGTCAGAGACCGTACCGGGCATGAGACTTACAAGAATCGAGGTGAAGGATGTTCAATTTTGAAGGCGCCGATCGCCGCAAGGAGGAGGAACGCGTCCGCTCCGAGGGGCGGCTGCCTCCCGGCCAATCCCTGACGTTGAAGTTCCCGGTCCTGCATTACGGACCGGTCCCCCCATTCAGCCCGGCCACCTGGGATTTTCGCGTATGGGGAGAGGTGGAGCAGGAGAAGCGGTGGACCTGGAACGAGTTCAATCAACTGCCGCGATCGAAAATTCAAATGGATATTCACTGTGTGACCCGCTGGAGTAAATTCGACACGCTTTGGGAGGGGGTATCTGTGAAGGCATTGGTCGAGCAGGGATTCTTCAAGATCAGATCAACCGCCACGCATGTGATGCAGCACGCCGAGTACGGATTCACGGTGAACCTTCCGCTGGACGTCCTGCTGCAGGAGAACTTCCTGCTGGCCACACATTTCAATGGCGAACCTATCACGCCGGACCATGGGTATCCGCTGCGCGGAGTGGTGGGGTTTATTCCCGGCCGCGAAGAGATGGAGACGCCCTATTTTTGGAAGGGAGCCAAGTGGCTGCGTTCGCTGGAATTCATGCCGGCGGATAAGCGCGGTTTCTGGGAGCAGGCCGGTTATCACAACCGGGCAGATGTATGGCGAGAAGAACGGTTTGGGTAGTAGAAGACCTCCGAGTTCCATGAACTCGGAGGTCCGCATTTATGGTCGTTTGCCGAGGGTAACACTCAGGTCCAAAGTCTGATCCCCGCGCAGGACGGTCAGGATTACGGTATCCCCCGGACCGTGGTTGGTGATCAGGTACGCCAGCAGCTCGTCGAACGTGCGGATCTCGCGGCCGTTGATGGCGGTCACCAGATCCCCGCCGCCCAGCAGGCCGGGCAGGTTGGTCCTGGTGGTACCGGCTTTCAAACCGGCATTGTCGGCCGGCCCGCCGGGGGTCACATTCGTAATGTATGCACCCGTGTAGGATTGCAACCCGAGCGCGTTGACCATTTCGAGTGTCAGCGAATCCATTGAGGACACCCCAAGATATGGGTAGTCATACCTGCCGTTCGCGATCAATCCCGGAGCCACGCGCTTGATCATGTTGATCGAGACGGCAAAACCGATGCCGGAATTGGTGGGCTGCCCGGCCGAGGTGAAATTGTTGCTGATGATGGCGCGGTTCACACCGATCACCTCGCCGTTGATGTTGAACAGCGGACCGCCGGAATTGCCCGGGTTGATCGCCGCGTCGGTCTGGATGATGTCGCCGGCGGTGTAATAATTGCCGTCCGGGCTTTCGTGAATCCCCTCCAGCGTGCGTCCCAGCGCCGAGATGATACCCAGAGTCATGGTGCTGTTCAAACCGAAAGGATTGCCGATGGCGATCACGGTCTGCCCCACTTTAAGCGTGCTTGAATCACCGAGCGGGAGCGGATACAGTTCATTTGCCGGGACATCCACCTTGACGATGGCCAGGTCGGAATCCAGGTCGGTTCCGATCACGGTTCCATAGGACATGAATCCCGAATTGAACCGCACCTCCACGGTCTTTGCGCCTTCGATCACGTGGTAGTTGGTGACGATGTGTCCCTGTCCGTCATACACAAAACCAGACCCCTGGCCACTATTGGTTATGATCGCAACCGTGCCAGGACTGACGCGTTCGAACAAAGCCACCATCAGGTCGTTCTGTGCCACCGGGTTTTCAGCGTTGACGATCACCGGAGGTACAGATTGAACAGGGCTTCGCGGCTGTTCAGCCTCGATAGTTGCGATGGAAGGCAGGGTGGGTATCTGGCAGGCAAGTACGGCAAGCACTAGGGCAGCCGTCGCTAAGCTTTGTTGTCTAAATCTCATGTACGCTCCAATTCTAAAATTTGACGCGGGAGGCTTCTTCGAGCAATTCCCTTTGTTTGGACGACAGGTATTTGGGAATTTGCACCTTAAGTTTCACATATAAATCCCCCTTCGAGGAGGGATGCTTGATTTGCGGCATGCCGCGGCCTGCCAGGCGGAAGATCTGTTCCGGCTGCGTACCGGCCGGGATGCTCAATTTGACCTTTCCCGCCGGGGTTTCCACATCGGTTTCGCCCCCGAGGATCAGCGTAAATACATCCACGACGGAGGTTGTGGTCAGATTCTGCCCGTCCCGTTCGAAACGCGGATCGTCCTCCACCTCGATCACAAGATAAAGATCGGTCCCCTCGGGTCCGGCCCCCGCCACGCGAACCTGCGAACCGGTGCGGACGCCGGCCGGGATGCGTACCTGAAGTTTTCGTCCGTTGGTATGCAGCTGGCGCGTGGTCCCTTCATACGCTTCCGGAAAGCTGATTTGAGCCTGCTGCTGATAGCCTCCCGCTGGAGTGTAATTCCTGCCGGAGGAGCGCATGGCCTCCCCAAAGATCATGCGGAAGAAATCGGAGAATCCACCTGCACCCCCGAAGGTGTCCTCGTTGCTGAAGCCTCCGCTGAACCAGTCCTCCCATTGAAAGTCGCCAGGGCGTCCGCCGCGTGTGCGGAAGTTGGAATAGGCACTGCCCAGTTGATCGTAGCGCGACCGCTTTTCCGGGTCACTCAGGACCTGGTAGGCCTCATTGATCTCTTTGAATTTTTCCTCGGCCTTCTTGTCGCCCGGGTTTTTATCCGGGTGGTGCCTCATGGCCAGTTTTCGGTAGGCGGAACGAATTTCATCTTCGCCGGCCTTGCGATCCACGCCGAGGATCTTGTAGTAATCCTTGTAATCCATGACGCTATTGTGACACTGCGCAGGATGGGCGTCAAGCGCCCCACCGTTGCACTAACATAACTCTAACCTGGCGGAATTCCATGGTACATTTGCGGGATGAAATCCGTGTGTGTGTTTTGCGGGTCGTCGGATTCGGTCCATGCGGAATACAAAGCTGCTGCATTTCAAATGGGTCAGGCGCTTGCCCGGCGGAACGTGCGTTTGGTGTTTGGGGGAGGGAAAACCGGCCTGATGGGGGAGGTGGCAAATGGTGCCCTCTCCGAAGGCGGTGCGGTGATCGGCGTGATCATCCCTTCGATGAATACACCCGCACTGGCGCATACCGGGTTGACACGCCTGGAAGTTGCAACGGATATGCATGCACGCAAGGCGCGCATGCACGAATTGGCGGATGGCTACATCGCCCTGCCCGGAGGATTCGGCACCTGGGATGAACTTTTCGAAACCCTCACCTGGGCGCAGACCGGTGCACATGAAAAGCCGGTAGGTTTGTTGAACGTCAGGAATTATTACAGCCCCCTCCTTGCAGCTATGGATCACGCCGTGGCCGAGGGATTCATCTTTGCCGAACACCGCCGGGCGGTTTTCTGTGAAACAAATCCGGATACACTGTTGAATGCGATGGCGGCGTATGAGCATCCCCATGAAGCGGTGAAGAGGTGGTTGAGGGAGGAGTAACACCCGCCTCCACGAAACTCCACCATCTTAATCCCCTAGTGGTCAGGAGCGCGATTTACGATTTCAAGGATTTCTCAATAGTAAGCCGGTGTTCGGCGAAATGCTCGGTGGTATCGCCCAGAACCCATAGTACAAGAGGGCGCTTTTCCGGATCGTCCGCGTGCCGCGGCTTCATGAGCTCCTCAAAGGGCATGTTCTCAAGTTTGGCTGCCAGTTGCTGGTAAACAGTCTTTGACTCGTTCAGGATCTCCCGGGTGGAACGAGCCCGGCTTCGCTCGAGGAGAATCGGATTGATGACCTCCATATCCCACTCGTTCGCGATCGCTTCCGACACATTCAGAACCTCGTGGGCGGGACTTTTATCCATGTGATGATCCGTCAGGATCTTCATCCAATCGGTGAGGTGGGCAATATTGTCCTTGGGTGACCAGCCACCCTCGTCAGGCGCGGTCATCTGGACCTCAGTAAGGAGTTTGACAACTGCCATCAGTAAATTCCATTCTTGTTCGATGGCCGCCATAAGTTCGGTTTTACTTCCGGGAATCCATTGTTCGGTCATGATTGCTGCAGCCTCTCCAGGATGACCCTTCTCAAACCGGCTTGAACCTCGTTCCACTCCCGATTCGCATCCACAACAACCCATCGCGCGGGCTCCTGTTTCACCATCTCCAGATACCCGGCGCGCACGCGCTGATGGAACTCCACGGTATAACCGTCGAGGCGGTTCCACTCATTGTCTTTCTTCTTTCTTTTCAATCCCACCTCGACATCGACATCGAGCAGGATGGTCAGATCGGGCATTAATCCGCCGGTGGCGTACTTTACCAACGCGCGCACCTGCTCCAGATCCTGCTGGTGACCGTAGCCCTGATAGGCGATGGTCGAGTCGAAGTAACGGTCAGAGATGACGATCGCGCCGTCCGCCAGCCGCGGCTGGATCACCTGTTCCACGATCTGCGCCCGCGCGGCCTGGTAGAGCAGTGTCTCCGTGCGCGCGTGCATCTCCACGTTCTTCAGATCGTGGATCACCTCGCGGATCTGCTCGCCGATGGAGGTGCCGCCGGGTTCGCGCGTGGGGAATACGATATATCCCTTTTCGCGCAGGTATTCCACCAGATAGGGAATATGCGAGGTCTTGCCGGAACCTTCCGGGCCTTCAAGGGTGATGAACATGGGGGAAGTATAAAGTGGATGGTGAAACAAGTAAACAGGCAGACGGGAAACTGCAGACAAAAGCCCAAAACAGTAATAAAGTAATACATGTTGCCACTTGACTTACATATTCAATTAAAGTAGTATTAGCGCATCCAATGGAGATTTTTAGAATGGAAACTTACGCAACGGTAAAAGGTCAAATAGTCATCCCCGCGGCCTTGCGCAGGAAATACGGGATCAAGAACGGCACCAAGATCATCGTCACAGATGGCGGGGATGCAATTGTCTTGAAGCCCGTCACCGAGCAATATCTTAGAAACCTGCAAGGTTCGCTTAAAGGGAAGGGTGCGCTGAAAGTACTGATGGAAGAACGCCGCAAAGACAGGGAAAGAGGAAAATAGCCATGGCGGCCAAGGTGCTTGACTCGTACACCTTGATGACGTTTTTTCAGGATGACCCGGGCGCTGACTTTGTGAGGGGTTTGATTCACAAGGCCATGGAAAGTGGCACATCCCTTTTGATGAGCATCGTCAACCTGGGAGAGGTTTGGTATTCCATAGCCCGTACCAATTCTCCCGAGGTTGCAGACCAGTATATTCACGAAATCAAAGGAATGGGGGTTGAAATCGTGGAAGCCGATTGGGCACTCACCCGCCAAGCCGCCGTATTCAAATCGAGTGGGAATATTTCCTATGCCGATTGTTTTGCGGCGGCATTGGCGAAGTTGAAGAAGGCGGAGTTGGTCACTGGCGATAAGGAGTTTAAGACTCTGGAAGGTGAGATTAAGATTGCGTGGTTATAAGCGGAGGAATATGACAACGCAAGCCGCTCGCGGCACAAAGGATAGACTATAGAAATTATGAGTCAACCCATCTACAAGTGTATGGGTGCGAAGACTTTCCATAATGTGTGAAGACTCTATTTTCAGGTCTGCCTCCCCACAGCATCATTCCCTGAAAATTCTCACATGCCTTCTGGGTTCTTTCCCGTAGGAATGGCTGACCAGTTCCGCGCCGCGCGCCATTTCGTGCTGTAGCCTGCGCACCAGGGACGGGCCGGGCGGCAGGTCCACCCAGCGCTCGCCGTTGAGTACCGCCGCGATCGCCTGCTGGGTCTGGTGGCGGACGTCCTCCAGCGTGTCGCGTTGAGGCTGTTGTTCGGTGAGATTGTACAAGTCACCCAGGAACTGCTCCACCTGCGCCACGGTGTTGGCTCGAAGTACATGGATGGGCAGGCCGCGCTGTTCCGCGTCGACCACGGTCTTCTCGCGGTTGCGATAGTACGTCCGCAGTGTGACAAGCACGTTTGCCTCGCTCACGTCCTGTACCACCATGGCCGGCACTCCCATCCGCTTGGCGGCCTGTGTCAACCGGTTGCGCGCCACACCATAGGCGAAAATACGCACGGTTTGAAGTTTGGCGCCCGACTGTATGGCAGGTGTGAAAGGAACAGGCTTTTGTTCCTTGGCTTGCGGAGTCCTGCGTCCGCGCTGGGGAAGGATTCCATTCACCCTGGTGGTAACCTTCATCTCCATCTTTTCGACCTGAATCTTCCCAGTCTCATCGCGCGTGCGGATCTCCGGCGGAAGGGGGATGTCGCGCAGGCGTGAATCCACCGAAGTCATGATGTCGAAGTGAATCGCAAAGCGGTTGCGATTTTGGATCTCGATCAGCACATCGAAGGTGGGAGGGGCGCGTCGTTCGAGGACCGTTTTCTGCGTCCCGCGGCGTCGGGCTTCCTCATCCGAGAGTGTGACCGCCTCGATGCCTCCGACGAGGTCGCTGAGCGTGGGGTTGAGCAGCAGGTTTTCCAGGGTTTTGCCGTGCGCCGTCCCGATTAATTGCACGCCGCGCTCCGCGATGGTGCGCGCCGCGAGCGCCTCCAGTTCACGCCCGATCTCGTCGATGACGATCACCTCGGGATTGTGATTTTCGACGGCTTCGATCATCACCTCGTGCTGGAGCATGGGTTCGCGCACCTGCATGCGGCGCGCCTTGCCGACTGCCGGATGGGGCACGTCCCCGTCTCCGCCGATTTCGTTGGAGGTATCCACGATAACGACGCGTTTGGTTTCGGCCAGGATGCGCGCCGCTTCGCGCAGCAGGGTGGTCTTGCCTATGCCCGGCCTGCCAAGGATAAGCACCGATTTTCCGGATTCGATGATGTCCTGGATGATATCCACCGTGCCATAGACGGCGCGGCCGACGCGCAATGTGAGCCCCACCACGACGCCCAGGCGGTTGCGAATGGCGGAGATGCGGTGAAGCGTGCGTTCCATGCCGGCGCGGTTGTCGGCGTCGAAGCTTCCGATGCGTTCGGTGATATGATCGATCTCGGCGCGGGTGATCTCCCTCTCGGAAAGCACGATCTCATCCTCGACGAAGCGCGCGGTAGGCACCCGCCCCAGGTCGACCACGATCTCCAGCAGTTTGTCGCTGTTGTTCGCCTGTTCCACGGCGTGACGGATGTTGGCTGGGAGGACGTCCAGCAGGACGTCAAGGTCATCTGTGATTCGTTGTTGAGTCATGGGTACTTGAGATTCAGATTTCATGTGCCGGGGGTCAAGCGGTACGGGATGGTTGATGGAAGGAATCAAGCAGAATGCCGACGGATCACACGGCAGGGCCTATTATAGCAGTGTCCCCATCTACCCATGATAAAATTAACTCATGCAGCCTTCCCTGGAGAAATTGCGCAAGTTCTTTCGGTTGGAACACGAAAATAAATATCAAAACACCGCCATCATCGGCGGATTGGCGAAAATGCTCGATTATTGGGAGGGGGAAGCCCGCATCGAAGGCGTCACCGAAGAGGTGATCCAGGCTGTCGCGGGTCGTTTGCGGTCCTATGAAAAGCTCAGCCCGGATGGCCGGGCTGAGTCGCTTAAAGGATTATGGAAGCGGATTGCCGAGACATATCCCGAAGCCGGACAAAAATCGTCTCAACCTCCTCGACCACAGCCTGCGGACCGGAAACCCGAGTTGGAATCACCCTCCCCTCCAGGTCCGCCGGATACCCAAAGACAAAGACCAAGGTCGGTACCCACCCCGCGTTCGGAGACGGTGGCCGGCGCCAAACACAGCCAGACCCCGGCAGCGCTCGATGCCCGTTTGACTGTCCTGCAAGGCGTGGGCCCAAAGAGCGCGGAATCGCTCGAACGCCTCGGATTGCAAACGCTCGGGGACATGTTGTATTACTTCCCGCGTCGGTATGAGGATTACAGCCAACTCAAGCCGATCCAGTCGCTCATGTATAACGACTTGGTAACCGTGCTGGGCACGATCCAGAGCGTAAGTTCGCGTCCGATCCGCGGCGGAAAGGCCACGTTGATCGAGGTGATCATCAGCGATGGCACTGGATCCCTGCGATTGTCGTATTTCAACCAGCCGTGGCTGGCCAACCGAATGAAGCCGGGTGAGGCTGTCTCGGTTTCCGGGCGCATCGATCAGTATCTCGGTCGCATCGTCATGAACAACCCGGATTGGGAGCCGGTGGAATTCGAGAATCTGCACACCAACCGCATCGTCCCCATCTATTCGCTCACGGAACGCATCACACAGAAATGGCTGCGCAATCTGATGAATCAGGTTGTCACGTACTGGGCGCCGGCAGTCGTGGATGCGCTGCCCGAAGGCATCCGCTCCTCTTCAGGGATCATGCCTCTGGGCGAAGCCCTGTTTCAAATTCATTTTCCGGATTCGCAGGAGAAACTCAAGTCCGCGCGGACTCGGCTGGGATTCGATGAGATCTTTTACCTGCAAATGGGTGTGCTGCGTCAGAAGCGGGATTGGAAATCGGTGGAGGGACGCCGTTTTTCCGCCTCCGATGATTGGCTGGCCGCGCGCCTGGCAAGCCTGCCCTTCGATCTAACAACGGCGCAAAAAAAAGCGCTGGAAGATATCGGCGCGGACCTTGACTCCGGCAAGCCCATGAACCGCCTGATACAGGGGGATGTGGGTTCCGGTAAAACCGTGGTCGCCGCGCTGGGCGCAAGCATCGTTGTCAACGCCGGAGCGCAGGCCGCGATCATGGCTCCGACCTCGATCCTCGCGGAGCAGCACTACCGGAACTTCATTCAATTGCTGACCGGAGATCGGGGTTTTCTGCAGGAAGGGGAAATTCGCCTACTTATCGGCGATACTGCGGAGGGTGAGAAGGAGGCGATCCGTCAGGGATTGGTGGATGGATCGGTGAAGATCGTCATCGGCACCCATGCCATCATCGAAGCCCCGGTTCTGTTCAAGGACCTGCAATTTGTCGTGATCGATGAACAGCATCGCTTCGGCGTGGAGCAGCGCGCCGAACTGCGCAGCAAGGGCACCCAACCGCATCTGCTGGTGATGACGGCTACGCCCATCCCACGATCGCTCGCCCTCACGGTGTTTGGCGACCTCGACATCTCGGTGATCGATGAAATGCCGGCCGGGCGACAGCCGATCAACACGCATGTTCTGCGGCCGCAGGAGCGCGAGCGGGCGTACACCCTGGTGCGCGGTCAGATCAAGAGCGGCAACCAGGCGTTCATCGTCTATCCCCTGATCGATGAGAGCGAGAAACTGGAGGCCCGCGCCGCCGTGGATGATTTTGAAAAACTATCCACCGAGATCTTCCCGGACCTGCGGCTGGCTCTGCTGCACGGCCGTATGCGGCCATCGGAAAAGGACGAGGTGATGTTGAAATTCCGCGACCGGCAGCATGACATCCTCGTTTCCACGACGGTCGTCGAGGTGGGCGTGGATGTGCCCAATTCCACGGTCATGCTGATCGAAGGGGCGGACCGGTTTGGATTGGCGCAGCTCCACCAGCTGCGCGGCCGCGTGGGACGCGGTTCGGTACAATCGACCTGTCTGTTGATCCCCACCCATGAGGATGCGACGGAGAATGAGCGGTTGCAGGCGATGGTAAACTCGACAAACGGATTCGAACTTGCGGATCTGGACCTGAAGATCCGCGGGCCCGGTGAATTCCTCGGCACGCGCCAATCGGGTTTTGCCTCCGCGTTGAAAATGGCCAGCATCACCGATATTGGTTTGATCGAAAAGGCGCGGGCACAGGCGCAGTTGTTGTTCGAGCGCGATCCGGATCTGGGTCAACCGGAACATGCCCTGCTGGCGGAAGCCTTCGCGCGCTTTTGGGGCGGCGGCAAGGGTGATGTCAGTTGAGGTATTGATGTCATGACGAGGGTGGGTTATTCTGCTCCCGCCATGGCTTGAGGAGAAATATGGTCAGAGCAATGTTTCCCGGCACGTTCGATCCGATTCATTACGGCCACATCGACATCGCCACCCGCGCTGCGCGACTGTTCGATGAGCTGGTGGTGGCGGTCTACGACCGGCCGTTGAAGACCCTGATGTTCGATCCCGAGGAGCGCATGTCCCTGGTGCGGGAGGCGGTGCGCGACAATCCCAAGATCCGAGTCACCGGCTACAGCGGTTTGACGGTCGAGTTCGCGCGCAAGATCGATGCGCATGTCATCGTGCGCGGCCTGCGTGTGTTCTCGGACTTCGAATTCGAGTTTCGTATGGCTTTGGCGAACCAGCGAATGGCAAAATCGGAGGTGGAAACCGTGGCCCTGATCACAGCGGAGGAACACACATTCCTCTCCTCCTCCACCGTGCGCGAGATTGCCCTGCTGCGGGGCGATGTGTCCAGCATGGTGCCCGGCTTTGTGGAACAGGCATTGAAGGCCAAGGCGGCTGCCTCCAAAGGGGACCAGCCCCCTCCGAATGCACTCAGGGATTGATTTCCTGAACTGCGAGGTGGGTAATAATCGGGTAGGGGAATCTGGGTAAAAAGTGGATGGGAGAAAATCCGCTTTATGCAATTCGGAGATTTTGAATTTGTGCTAGAATTGTGACAGGTAAGCAAGCAACCAAGCCGCCGAGTCGCTCATGGACATCCTGCAACTGATTGACCGTCTGGAAGAATTGTTCAACGAAAGCAAGGCCATTCCACTAACCCACAATGCGCTGGTGGATGAGGACCGCATGCTGGAGTTGATCGATCAGATGCGCATCGCCATTCCGGAGGAAGTGAAGAAGGCGCAACAGGTGATTGCGCAGCGCGATCGCGTCATGGCCCAGGCGCAGGAGGAGGCCAACCGCACGCTGCAGCTCTCACGCGACAAGGCCGAGCAGTTGATCCAAAAGGACATGATCGTGCAGGATGCCCAGCGCCGCGCGGACCAGATCATCAACCAGGCACGCGCCGAGGCCGAGGCCACCCGTGCCGATGCGGATAATTATGTGATCGAAACCCTGATGCAGTTGCAGGATCAGATCGCCAGGCTGGGTAATCAGGTGAGCAACGGCATCCGTGTCGTGCAGGACGACCAGATGCGCAAGGCGACCAGTTCGCCCTCTGCCATTTCGGCCAATGTGCCGGAAAAAGTGGAAAAATAGCGTTGGATCAAGGACCCCC
>VGNF01000104.1 GCA_016866195.1 Chloroflexota bacterium
CGAACTCACCGATTGCATCGCCCTCGACGCGCAGCATCAGTCCGCCGGGGGGCAGTGGATCCGGATCAGTAACGGTCAGCGCGGGCTGATCGTTGATCGTGATGGAATGCATTTCGCCCGCGAGCGCAATGCCGATCTGCGCCCATTCGCCGCGCGGAACCGGCACGGGCGCGCGCCCAATTTCTACGGCTGCGCCGCCCGCTTCGCGCTGGAGGGAGATGTACTCGCTGCCGAAGGCGAAGATATAGCCGCCCGTGTCTCCGGCGCGATAGTTGATCGCCATGAAGCCCTCGCCCGTGTAGCGCGCCCGGAGGATGAGGGTGAAATCATCCCAGGGGTCGGGGCGGAAGGCGTAGCCGCTCCCCTCGATGCGCAGCACGCCGTCAACGACCGAGGCGTTAGGCGAGTGCTCCCAACCGGGCAGGGTCGGGTCGTCGAAGGTTTCGGTGAAGCCGGCTTCCTGCGCGTGCAGGGAGGCTGTTGGCAAGAGGCTGACAACGAGCAGCGCGGTAGCCAGCCACAGCGCAGAAATGTTTCTGCGGTTCATCGTTCCCCTTGCATCCTGAACTACTTGCGCCGCCGACCCCGGTGCTTCCTTGTCGATTGAGTCGCGCAAGCGTTGTTCCACGTCCGCCGGCAGGCTGCTCGATGTACGGCGGATCAGTTCGAGGATTTCGTTAGTCAGGTCTCGCATGCGCACCTCCAAAGCAGGGTTTATCATAATCCCGATGCGGGAAAATTTCCATTCGATAATCTGCGGAGCAGCAGAACTGGGTATCCCCCGGCGAGAGATCTGATGGACTATTTTTGGTGGAAACAGGGAGCGGATCACTTCCAGATCATTCACACGACGGAGACAATTGCTCTCATGACCTGCCGGTCTACTGCCCCGAAACGATACTTGTACTCCTCGCCGCCGCGCATGAAATCGAACTCAATCCGGCCGTGCTCACAGCACCATTTCAGCACGTAACTCAGCAGCACCCAGCCGGGAGAAAGGTCCATGAAGATGCGGTTGACCCCTGCGTTGTAGCCCCAGATCTTATTGTTGTAATCGAAGTTCAGCGCAGCTGCGGCCTTCTGTCCATCCACCTCCAGGAAAGCCAGCCACAACCAGCCCCCCTCGCGCGCGGCATGGATGATGGCCCGCATCTGCGCTCGCATTTCCGGGGTGAGGAAGCCGGACTTGTTCTGGTCCTCTCCCATGAGTTTGAACAACGCCTCGATCTCAGCCTCCAGGTCGGTGCCGTCGGAGACGAACCAGCGCACCCCGCGTCCACCTTCTTCCGCACGGCGCAGTTTGCGTCGGATTTCGTGACGTTGTTTTTTATCGATGCCGGCCAAGTACATGTCGAAATCGCCGGGTAAAGGGATGTAGGGGGTCGGGCGATAGGCGTCTTTTGAGAAAACCCAGCCGCGTTTCGTTGATTCTGCCTGGAGGGCGGCCAAGGTTGGAGATGCATCGGGCAGGTTATACCAGTCGAGGGCGGACCAGGCCGCCGGGTGGCTGGAGGCGAGAAAATCGAGCAGTCCGGATATGAAACGCGGATGATCCGCAGCCCGAACGATCAAATCGAGATAATCGGAGATCTCCACGCTGCCAAGCAGCATCAACGCCGGACGGTCAGCGTAGTTGCTCAAAAAGAGCGGTGCGATGCCGACCAGTTGATCCTGCTCGCGCGCGGAGACCAACACCAGTTCAGCCTGTTTCCATTCCCCGCCGCCCCGGTGTGTCCACCACGCGCACTGAAACTCATGTCTGAGGAAAGGTGTATCCGTGACCGATTCGGTCAACAGGGTGTTCCACTCCAGAGGGTCGATGTCAGAAAAGTCGTGATGAAGTTTGTATTGCATGATTCCGCCAAATTTTACCAGTATAATGATAGGAACTTCCGCGTTATTCTTACCCATGCCTCTCGACCTGACTCTTTTCCCTCTCCATCGTATCAACGGGCAGGAAGGAATTTCGATGCCCGGCCTGCTGGCCGTCCTGCCGCCGCGCAAAGCTGCGCGCGGCCGCGAGCAGGACCGCCTGATTGTGTATCAGGAGACCGTGAACAAGGCAGTCGCCATGTTAAGCGCAATCGAGATGGCGGAGACAAATTCATGACCATGGACAATGGACCATTGACCACGACTTCCCTCGTCCATGGTCAATGATCCATCGTCAAACTGGAAGGAATAAACTATGACGACCATTAATTCCAAACCCCGCCTTCTCACCGGCGACCGCCCCACAGGGCGATTGCACCTGGGTCATTACGTCGGTTCGCTGGCCAATCGAGTGCGCCTGCAGCACCAATATGAATCCTTCTTCATCATCGCGGACCTGCACACGCTCACGACAAAACCGGAGCCTGAATGTATCCGGGAAATCCCCCTCTACATCCGGGAGACCGTTTTGGATTACCTGGCCGTGGGGATCGATCCGGAAGTAAGCACCATCTTCGTCCAATCCGCGATCCCTGAAACCTACCAGTTGAATCTGCTCTTTGAGATGCTGGTCACCGTTCCGCGCTTGGAGCGCATGCCCACGCTAAAGGAGATGGCTCGCGATGCGCACATCGACTCCATGCCCTTTGGGTTGCTTGGTTATCCGGTCCTTCAAGCAGTGGACATCCTGCTGCCGCGCGCGCAGGCGGTGCCGGTGGGGAGGGATAACCAGTCTCATGTGGAACTGGCGCGGGAATTGGCGCGCCGCTTCAATAACCTCTACGGAGAGACGTTTCCGGAACCGGAGCCGATCCTGGGAGAGGTTCCCATGCTGGTCGGCACGGATGGACAGAACAAGATGAGCAAATCCCTCGGGAATGCGATCTTTCTCTCCGATGATCCTGAAACCGTCAAGGAAAAGGTGATGAATATGTACACCGATCCAAAACGTCTGCGCGCCACCGACCCGGGGACGGTCGAGGGGAATCCCGTATTTATCTACCATGACGCGTTCAATTCCTCCAGGGTTGAAGTCGATGACCTGAAGGAACGGTATCGCAAGGGACAAGTCGGCGACGTGGAGGTCAAGGACAAACTAATCAAGGCGATCAATGCCTTCCTTGAACCGATCCATGAGAAGCGTGCCTACTTCCTTGCGCATCCGATGATCCCGAACGATGTGCTTGCCAGCGGTATTCACCGCATGCAAGCCGAGGCCAAAGCGACGATGGAACTCGTCCGCGAGAAGACTGGTTTATCGTATTCGCTTGATTTGTTTGTGGATCAGGTGGATATCTTTGGAGAGTATGATTAACAAATGTCGTAGCGAGGAACCCAAAGGGAGACGAAGCAATCTCTGGTATCTACCTACTGCTTCTTGCATAAATCTCTAAACGGGATTAAGCCGAAACAAGGCAGGAAATCGTAATTCAGTTTAGATATTAACGCAGCACTCTGTAACTTGAGATTTTCACGCTTGCTACCGCTCGCTCGCAATGACACTTGAAAGGAAATTGCAAATGCTTGTACTTATCGATAACTACGACTCCTTCACTTACAACCTCGTTCAATATTTGGGCGAGCTCGGAGCGGACATTCGCGTCTTCCGCAACGACCAGGTCACTTTAGATCAGCTTATTACTCTGAGCCCAAGTCATCTGGTCATTTCCCCCGGGCCTGGTGAGCCGGTCAAGGATGGTGGAATCTCCGCCGAAGCAATCAAGCAATTTACGGGCAAAATCCCCGTGCTCGGCGTTTGCCTCGGGCATCAATGCCTCGGTGCGGTATACGGCGGCAGGGTGGATCGTGCCCAGCGACTCATGCACGGCAAGACCTCCAAAGTGACTCATAACGGGCAGGGTATCTTCAAAGATATTCCCTCGCCGTTCGAGGCGATGCGTTATCACTCACTCGTCGTCTATGAACCCATTCCCGCCGAACTCGAAGTGACCGCCATCACGCCTGAAGAAGAAATCATGGGACTCAAACATAAAGAACATCATACCTACGGCGTTCAATTTCATCCGGAATCGATTCTCACCGAACACGGTAAACAACTGTTGAAAAATTTCCTGGAATTGAATCCCGCTCCTGCGGCAAGAGGAGAACCCGCCATGCTCAAATCTTTTATTGCCAAAACCATCAATCGGGCAGACCTCACTGCCGATGAAGCCGAGCAAGCCATGAACGTCATCATGACGGGACAGGCCACGCCCGCGCAAATCGGCGCATATCTCGTTGCGCTCCGCATGAAAGGCGAGACCATCCCCGAAATCACAGGCTCTGTCCGTGCCATGCGCGCCAACGCGGTCAAGGTCAAACTCAAAACGGATGAATCCATTTACGATATCGTCGGCACAGGGGGCGACGGCGCACATACGTTCAACATCTCCACTGCCGCGGCATTCGTCCTCGCCGGTACGGGACGCAAAGTCGCCAAGCATGGCAACCGCGCAGCCTCTTCGCAGTGCGGGAGCGCCGATGTCCTCTCTGCCCTCGGCGTCAACCTCGACCTCACGGCCGAGCAAGTGGCGCAAGCCATCGAGCAAATCGGTATCGGGTTCATGTTCGCGCCCAAATTTCATCCCGCGATGAAACATGCCATCGGACCTCGCAAGGAAATCGGTCAACGTACCATATTCAACATTCTCGGACCTCTCACCAATCCCGCGGGCGCGCACATCCAACTCACGGGTGTCTTCGACCCCAAACTCACCGAGCCGCTCGCCCTGGTCCTCAATGAACTCGGCAGTAAAGCCGCCCTCGTCGTTCATGGCGCGAACGGACTCGATGAGCTCAACACTACGGGCATCAATCGCGTCAGCCATCTGAAGAACAAAACAGTTGAGACTTATGAACTGGATCCCGCCGCCATCGGCTTCGAAGAGGCCAAGGTTCAAGATTTGCGCGGCGGCACGCCGGATGAGTCCGCGCAAATAATGCGCGACCTCCTTTCGAACAGGCTCAATGGCGCACGCCGCGACACGGTCCTTCTCAACGCGGCCGCCGCCCTCGCCGCCGAGACTGGCGATTTCAAATCCGCGCTCGACGAAGTCCAAGCCTCGCTCGATAGTGGTCAAGCCCTCAACAAACTCAACGCGCTGATTGAATTCACAAAACAATTTCAAACGCTTCAATGAGTATCCTTTCAAAAATCATCGAACAAAAAAAATTGGAGATCGCGGCGCTCGACGTCCAAGCCTTACGCCACGCTGCTGAGCAAAGTCCAGCGCCGCGGGATTTTCTTTCCTCTATTTCCCCTCGCCTTATGGGAGAGGGCGACCCGAAGGGTCGGGTGAGGGAGCGCCGCCGGTTCGGACCCCGCCCGAGCCTGATTGCCGAACTCAAACGTGCTAGCCCCTCCAAGGGACTCCTCGCCCCGCACCTCGATCTCTTTCAAGTAGCAGACAGCTACACCCAAAACGGCGCCTCCGCCATCTCCGTCCTCACCGATGAAAAATTCTTCCTGGGCAAACTGGAAACACTTAGAACCTTACGTACCGATTCGCGATTCCCGATTCCCCTCCTCCGAAAAGACTTCATCATCCACGAATCGCAAGTTTACGAATCAAGAGCCAACGGCGCGGATGCCATCCTGCTCATCGCCGCCGTTTTGACCGATGACGCCCACTTCGCCACCCTCCACGCCTGCGCCCTCAGCCTCGGACTCACCGCCCTCGTCGAAGTTCACGACGAAGCAGAAACCGAACGCGCCCTCAAAATCCCGAATATCCAACTCATCGGCATCAACAACCGCAACCTTGCCACCTTCGAAGTCAACCTCGAAACGACAGAACACATCTGCCCCATGATTCCATCCAACATCACCGTCGTGGCCGAAAGTGGAATCTTCACTGCCAGCGATGTCGTACGACTGGCAGAAGCTAATGTGGATGCAATCCTCGTTGGCGAGGCGTTGGTCACATCAGAGGACATCCCTGCGAAGGTTCGTGAATTAAGCGGTGTCACCCTGAGCGAAGCGAAGGGTCTCTACCCCAACGAGCGAGATGCTTCGCTACGCTCAGCATGACATGGTTGTAAGATGACAAAAATAAAAATCTGCGGAATCAAAACCTTAACCGACGCCTTCGCTGCCATCGAAGCGGGAGCGGATTATTTGGGATTCAACTTTTACTCGAAGGGCGTGCGCTTTATTGATAAGAATGTCTGTGCTGACATTACTTCGTTGTTGAAACATGAACATCCTCAAATCACACTTGTCGGCGTGTTTGTCAATTCCTCAGTGGAGGATGTAAGGGAAACTCTCGAAAACTGCTCTTTGGATTTGGCGCAACTACACGGTGACGAGACTCCAGAGTTGTTCGTTCAACTTACACCGCGGGCGTATCGGGCTTTTCGTGGAATCCCCGAGAATATAAATGGCTTTGAAAGACAGGGTGTTCCCACTTTTTTGTTGGATGCGTCTGTGAAGGGAATGTATGGTGGAAGTGGAATCACTGCGGATTGGAGTGGCGCGGCAGAGTTGGCGAAGAAATATCCGTTGTTGCTGGCGGGCGGATTGACTCCGCAGAATGTCGCGGAAGCGGTTTTCAGAGTCAAACCATGGGGCGTGGATGTGGCTTCGGGTGTGGAGTCAGCGCCGGGTGAAAAGGACCCGGGCAGGATGAAGGCGTTCGTGCAGGCAGTGCGCTATGCTGGGAAAAAAGATTGAGCGAGATCAGGTCTCGATCCCAAAGAGAAGGAGATTGCTTCGGGGTTAACGACCCTCGCAATGACATGATATGACGACATTATTGCCAACAAAATTTGGAGATTACGGCGGACAGTTCGTGCCAGAAACATTGATGCCCGCATTGATCGATTTGGAGCGCGAGTTTGTTGCGGCGATGGAAGAAGTACAATTTCACACCGAGTTCAATAAATTACTGGCGTCGTTCGTCGGCCGACCGACGCCGTTGACTTATGCAAAACGCCTCTCGGAAAAATTGGGCGGCGCGCAAATCTATTTGAAGCGTGAAGATTTGGCGCACACCGGCGCACATAAAATCAACAACGCGTTGGGGCAGGCGCTGTTAGTGAAGCGGATGGGGAAGCGCCGCATTGTGGCAGAGACAGGCGCGGGGCAACACGGGGTCGCCTCGGCGACTGCGGCGGCGCTATTGGGACTCGAATGCGTGGTGTACATGGGGTCGGTGGATATTGCGCGGCAGGAGCCGAACGTGTTTCGGATGAAGTTGCTCGGCGCGCAGGTGCGACCTGTGGAGTCGGGGACAAAGACGCTGAAGGATGCCATCAACGAAGCGATACGCGATTGGGTGACGAACGTGCGCGATACGCATTACCTGCTGGGCTCGGCATTGGGACCGCATCCGTACCCAACGATGGTGCGCGAGTTTCAGTCGGTGATCGGGCGTGAGGCGCGTGAACAGATGATGCTGGAAGTCGGGCGCCTGCCCGATACGGTCATTGCGTGCGTGGGCGGCGGGTCGAATGCAATTGGTGTCTTTAGCGGATTTGTCGAAGACGATGGTGTGGAGTTGATCGGAGTCGAAGCGGGTGGGAGCGGAATCGAAACAGGAAAACACGCGGCGAGATTCGGCGACCCGTCGAAGGGACGCGTGGGTGTAATTCACGGAACAAGAACGTTTGTCTTGCAGGAGGAGGATGGTCAGATTGCAGAGACACATTCCGTCTCGGCGGGGGTGGGGTATGCCGCGGTCGGTCCCGAGCATGCGTTGATGCGCGATAACGAACGGGCATTTTATACGTCGGCGACGGATGCAGAAGCGTTGAACGCATTCCAGACCTTGTGCCACACGGAGGGGATTATCCCCGCGTTGGAGTCTTCGCACGCGGTGGCGGAGGTCATCAAGCGCGCGCCGAAGATGAGGAAGGATCAGGTGATTCTGGTGAATCTCTCGGGTCGTGGGGATAAAGATTTGAATACAGTGATCAAGGAATTGGGACAAAATCCCCAACCACAAAGGACACTATGGTCACAAAGGGTTAAATTCTTAAGACGAATTGCCTTTCCCCTTTGTGTCCTTCGTGGTGAAGTTCTTTTCAGAGGAATTATTATGAACCGAATCGAAAACGCCTTCAAGAACAAACCGATCTTCATGCCCTATTTCCCGTTGGGTTACCCTGATTTGGAGACATCCATTGACGTGATCGAGGCGCTTGCCACACCTGCCCCACCTGCACTGCAACGCACGCAGTGCGGTGCAAGTGTGGCGGGCGGTGCCAGGAAAAATGGTGCGGACTTGATCGAGGTGGGATTATCGTTCTCGGACCCGCTCGCGGATGGACCTGTGATTCAACGGGCGACGCAAGTTGCGTTAGAGAAAGGGATTACCGTCAAGAAGGTACTCGAAGCAGTGGGCGAATTGCGCAAACGGGGGGTCGGGATTCCGTTGATCCTGATGGGTTACTACAATCCCATGCTGGCGTATGGGCTGGAGAAATTTGTCCGTGATGCGGTGGATGCAGGCGCGGATGGATTTATCGTCCCGGATCTGCCGATGGAGGAAGCGGAGGAGTTTACATCCGCGCTGACATCCTACCCGAAGGGTAGCGGAGCCGCAGGCGAAGTCGAAGCGCAGGTTGTTCCTGATTCCCGCCCTTGGGCTACCGCTTCGCTACGCTCAGCATCCGCTCAGGGCGGAGAAATACCGTTGATTCCCATGCTTGCGCCAACCACATCCCCCGAACGCATGGAGGTGATCGCCCGCAATGCGAAAGGATTTATCTATCTCGTCTCGGTGACAGGTGTCACTGGCGAGCGTAAATCCTTGGCGGAAGGGCTTGGTGAGTTGATCGCTCGTGTGCGCCAACACACGCACGTGCCCGTGTGTGTGGGATTTGGAATCAGCACGCCCGAACAAGCCAGAGAAGTTGGCAAGATGGCGGATGGAGTGATTGTCGGCTCGGCGTGTGTGAAGGCGATTGGAGGAAGTGAAACGCCTGTCGAAACGGCGAGGAAGTTTGCCTCTGAATTTAGCAACGCATTGGGCTGAACCAGTCATCTGGGTTGTGACCGAAAATTCCCTCTTGACGCAATCGAGCGAGGCGCATAGAATAGCGCCCAATATGCTCAAGTCCGCCCGCTGGTTTGCGTTCTACTTTTATTACGGTTTCCGAGATTCGGTTGCCGTGGGCGGCGCTTAAGCGGACAGAGTGAACGTGTTTCCTTAAAGAGCCAGGCCGGACGGCCCGGCTCTTTTTGATTACCTGACCGAGGTGCAAAAATGCCAGTGCGAGGAATTCGAGGCGCGATCACCGTCCCGGCGGACGAGCCGGTGCTGATCCTGCAGGCCACGCGTGAATTGCTGGAGGCCATCCTGGAAGCGAATTCCGGGATGCGGGCGGAGGAGGTGGGCAGTGCGCTGTTTACGATGACGGAAGATCTTTGCTCCACATTTCCGGCACAGGCAGCGCGTGAGATGGGCTGGGGACTCGTCCCCATGCTGTGCGCGCGGGAGATCCCGGTGCCCGGCAGCCTGCCGAGGGTGATCCGCGTGCTGGTGCACTGGAACACGACCGAACCGCAAAATTCGATCACCCATGTGTATTTGCGCGAAGCGGTTGGATTGCGGCCGGATCTGACCGCTGCACAATAACATTCACTTCCGGAGGGTATCCCTATGATGATCATCATGAAAGCCAACGCCACACCGCAGCAGGTGGAAGCCGTCATCGCACAAGTGAAATCAGAGGGGTTGAACGTCCACCTCTCGCAGGGGGTGGAAGCCACGATCATCGGTGCGATCGGTGAAACCCACAGCATTCCACCGGATCGTTTTGAAGGATTGGATGGGGTGGAAAGCGTTCAGCGCATCACGCAACCCTACAAACTCGCCTCGCGACAATTTCATCCTGAGGATACGCGCGTAACGTTGGATGGATTCGCTGTGGGCGGGGAGGAGATCGCGATCATTGCCGGCCCTTGTTCGGTGGAAAGCCGTTCCCAGATCGTCGAGACCGCCCTGGCGGTGAAGGAAGCGGGAGCCTGCGCCTTGCGCGGGGGCGTCTTCAAGCCGCGCACTTCGCCATATTCCTTTCAGGGGCTGGGGGAGGAGGGGCTTGAATTCCTGGCAGAGGCGCGTGATCGAACCGGCTTGCCGATCGTGGTGGAGATCATGTCACAGGTCCAGTTGGAGTTGATGGCGCGCCTCGTGGATGTGCTGCAGGTCGGCGCGCGCAACATGCAGAACTTCAACCTGCTGCGGGCGATCGGGGAGATCCGCACACCTGTCCTGCTCAAGCGCGGCCTTTCTGCCACTGTGGAAGAACTGCTCATGTCGGCTGAGTACATCCTCTCCGGAGGGAACCGGCAGGTGATGCTGTGCGAGCGCGGCATCCGCACACTCGAGACCTCCACGCGCAATACAACCGATATCAACGCCATCCCGGTGATGAAGAATCTCACCCATCTGCCGGTTCTCCTGGATCCGAGTCATTCCACCGGCCATGCGGACCTCGTCCCGGCCGTCGCGCGGGCTGCGGTGGCAGCCGGAGCGGATGGCTTGATCGTCGAAGTCCATCCCGACCCGGCGCATGCGGTATCCGACGGGAAGCAGTCGCTCAAGCCGGAGAAATTCGCGCAGATGGTGGACCAGGTGGGGCAGATCGCGCAGGTGATGGGGCGCCGTCTGGCGGTAGTGCGGGGAGAGCATCCCTCCGCACGACAAGGTTGGACTTAGAAAGGCGCAGCGAAAGGAGTCGAACTTATGATGATCATCATGCATCCCGGCGCTCCAAGGGAGCAGGTCGATCAAGTGATCGTGGAGATTGAAAAGCATCAACTTTCCGCGCATGTCATCGAGGGTGTCGAGCAAACCATCGTCGGCGCAGTGGGCGACGGGCATTCCATTCCCAAGGAGATTTTCGAAGCCCTGCCCGGGGTGATGGCGGTTCAAAGGATTACCCAGCCCTACAAACTGGCTTCGCGGCAGTTTCATGAACACGATTCGGTGTTTCAACTTGACGGCTTCTCTGTCGGTGGAAGGGAGATCCCCATCATCGCCGGCCCATGTTCGGTGGAATCGCGCGAACAAATTCTCGAAGTGGCGCAGGCAGTGCGCGAGGCGGGGGCGCATGCTTTGCGCGGCGGTGTCTTCAAACCGCGCACCTCCCCGTATTCGTTCCAGGGATTGGGCGAACAGGGATTGGAATATCTGGTGGAGGCGCGTGAGAAGACCGGCATGCCCATCGTCGTGGAGGTCGTGGCGGTTTCACAAATCGGGATGATGCAGAAGTACGTGGACGCATTCAGCA
>VGNF01000105.1 GCA_016866195.1 Chloroflexota bacterium
CCCCCAGCTTTTGCAATACATGAAGGAGATAGATGGAAAATTGAACGGTCTGACGGCTCAGAATCTGAACAGCTATATGAAGAGATGTCAAGTGGATTCACTATTGATCTTAACGAAGTACCTAATCTAACACCTGAAAAAATAAAGGCAAAATTAGATGCTGTGGCCGAGGACGGAGCTCGACAAATGTCTCAGAGCATGTTTAGAGAAATGCAAAAGACAGCTGATGAAGTTGGAAATACAGTTAACGCCAAAGGACAACCAATAACTAAAGAGCATTTTCTTGAACTGCTTGAAAAAATAGAGGCAGAATTTGGCCCAAACGGGGAATGGATTCCTCCTTCCATAGTCATGCACCCAGATGCTTGGAAAGCAAACGAGGCAAAATTCAAAGAATGGGAGCAGGATAAAGAATTTGCTAATCGGCAAACAGCAATAGTCAATAAAAAACGGGAGGCGTGGCATGCAAGAGAGGCTCTTAGAAAACTGGTTGATTAGCGTAAATGAAAAATCTTTTCAAATCCCCTTTTGCCAGCTATTAACTGGTGAAGGTTATCAAGTTGTTCACATGTCTCGACATGGGCCTTTTGAATCTGGAAAGGATATTTTGGCGATTGGTCCGGACGGAGTTCCTTGCGCTTTTCAACTAAAAGGTAGTACAGGAAAAATCTCACAGAAGGAATGGGCAAAATATGTTGACCAAGCGGTTAGATTAGTCGAGATACCAATAGTACATCCGTCGATTGATGAGAAAAAACCAAGGAAAGTGTTTTTCGTGACAAATGGAGAACTTGACGAAGAAGTAAGACTTGAAATAAACGACAGAAATAGAGAATGGGAAAGACGCGGCCTGCCGCCTTTGACAACTATTGTCAAAGGCGAACTGCTTGCCAGATTTTTAAGGCTTCACGATAATTTGTGGCCGAAAGAACTTGTTGCTTATAAGGATTTGCTCGAACTATATTTAGAAGATGGGGGTGGGTATCTGGATAAACCAAAGTTCGCAAAATTCCTTCAAAACGTGTTGCTAGCAACTGACGAAACAAACAAAGCCGAACTAGTACGTTCATTATCAAGCCTAGCATTGATAGCTCAATATGCTATGCACCCATTTGTTGAAAAGAAAAATCACGTAGCGAGTGTTGAAGCCTGGGTAATTTATATAGCCTCATTGGTTTACTTTGTGACCAAGCACGATATACAAGAAAAGAATTGGAAAGCTAATTTCGACCTTGCACTCGCAGCAATTGACCAAGCTTTTTCAAGTTTGCTCGATGAACTTCAAGCACGCCGATTCTTGGTAGAGGGCAATCCAATGGTTGACTCACCCTTTTACCACGGGAGGATTACATGGCTAACAGGGTTAATATCGGCATATGCTCTTTGGAAGAAATCTAAAGACAAAGACTGGTCTGAAGAAAAAGCATATTCTTTTATCACAGCTTACCAAAAGCATATTCGACTTTGGGGTGAAGCTGCTATTCCCCAGTTACTTTCTACATCGTGGTTCTTGCGCTTATGTGGAATTGAACATCAAGCCTCAGGGTTAATCAATGCAATAGCAAGAGGAATTTGCTCGACTAATTTGGCACCAGACGGCAAAGGGCTTGCAGACCCTTATCACGGACTTGCTGAAGTAGTAATTAACCAAACAGGGCTTTCGGAAACCATACAAAAGGAAAACTTCAAAGAACGTTCTTATGCCCTCGAAGGTATCATCCACTTATTAACGCGTTGGGGATGGCGCGGCGTTCTCGAGGAACTTTGGCCTCAGTTTACAAAGATTGATTATGTAGAATATAAGACAGATAATCCATGGGAATTCTGTCTTTGGCATACGGAGATTGGAAAACTAATATTACACAGACCTAAATACCCTCAAAGTTGGCGCGAGCTCCAAGAAGAAGCCGATAGAATCGATTTGGCTTACATCCCTAAAATCTTGTTGGAATATCCAGCTGTCCTCCTATTATTCTTAATTGTTTATCCACATCGAATTACAAAAGATGTTATTAAATTTCTAGATACTGCATTCATGAGTATGTGAACAAAGTACTTTAAGACCCTTCCAACACCACTTCATCAGTCTTTCGCAAATTACTTTCCAGCCAGTTCTTGAGCCTTCCATTTCCCCCACCCGTGGTCTCAACACAATTTAATGTCTATTAGCATCTAAACCGAATAATGACATAGCAATTGGCCTTAATCAGTTAATACGATTTCATGATGGAGGAATACGGCAATACGGGACAGGCACATGCGGGGAACGTTCTGCCATGCCCCAAACAAACTTTTCATAGGTTTCCCACCAAGCCGGCAGAAAACCTGGCCAGGTCACGCCTCGTGGCACAGACCCTTTACGTAGATCGCGCGGATCCACAAATGATTCCAGTTGAGGGTAAATGCCGGCCAGTGTGTAAAAACCAGAGCTGGGAAAGCCCGCAAATACTTCTAATCCAACTTCAGTATAAAAGCATATACCATATTTTGCGTCCTTATCTGGATGGTTGGCTTGATATTGCTTTGCCAAGTCCAGGTAAGCCTGGCGCCGTTCATTCATGAACTGGTAATAGGATAAGCCGCCGAATTGCGGCATGTCCATTGGCTGACCGGCTCGCCAGGCAAGGTATGCCAACGGAACAATCAATACAAGGATCAGCCCGGCCAGAATGATTTTCAGAGCAGTTTTCACCACGGTTACCAATGAATTGAGAACCTTCATAGACTTACCTTTCCATTTCTTCAAGAGCCTTGTAAATCGCATCGGCCCGGAAGATCCTGTTTCTGGCGTGGCCAGTTACCTCTTTCAAGATGCCGGCCTCCACCAACTTTTCTATATATGACTTTGCAGTTGCAAATGTGATGCCCAATCCCTTTTCAAGCTGTCGAACGGAGAGAACGGGGCGGGAGAAAAGGAAATCGAGCACCAGCTCCATTCGCCTGGGATTGCGCATACCGTCTGCAATTGCCTGATACCGGGTGCGTAACCCTTCCAGCCTGGTCAGCCGGTGGACACTGTCCTGTGCCTGTGTACTCACACCGCGCAGGAAAAATCGCAGCCATTCCTCCCATGCGCCACTTTGGGACACCTCAAGTAATCGGTCATAATATTCCTGCCGATAGCGCTCGAAGTACACACTCAGATTAAGCAGAGGTTGCGGCAGGATGCCCCACTCGCACAACAGCAGGATCATCAACAGCCGGCCGACCCTCCCGTTGCCGTCCAGAAATGGGTGGATCGCTTCGAATTGATAATGGATCAGCCCGGCCCGCGCCAGCAGTGGGATGTCGCTGCCGGCATGGATGAATTTCTCCAGCTTGTCCAGGGCGGCATTCATCTCAGCCGGCGGGGGTGGGACAAAAGTCGCAGTCTCGATTGTTGCGCCGGCGGGCCCGATCCAATTCTGGGTGCGTCGGAATTCACCCGGTGAGAGTTTCCCGCCGCGCACATTCTCCAGCAGCTTGGCATGGATTTCACGGATCAATCTCAAGCTTACCGGCAGTTTCTTCAGCCGATCCAACCCATAATCCAGGGCGCGCACATAATTGTGGACCTCACGCACATCGTCGGCATCCTCGAGGAAGGCCATCTGTTCCGATTCATACGCGTATAAGTCCATCAGGGAGGCACGGGTGCCCTCGATGCGGGAGGACAAGACCGCCTCCCGCCGGACAAAAGGCTGGATCAAAAGCCTCGGGAATCGAAAATTTCCAGCCATTGTTGTCAGCTTTCCCAGTTCACGGTCAGCGTCAGAAAGGGCCGTCGCCAGAGGTAAAGACCAGTCGAGGGTCGGGGGTAGGGACGCAGGGAGGAACGTCCAGTAGCCGGTCTTTGTTCGGACTACCCTGCCTGCATCTGGGTTGCGGAAGGTTTTTGGGTCCATTTTCTTATTATAGTTTCATGTAGGAAGTGATAATAAGGCGTTTCCATATTATCACTTCAGTTCGGGGTTGTAAATGGCGACAAATCGTGACCGGTACGGCTCAATAACCCCCACCTGCCTCCTGGCCAGGGAAAAACGATTCTCAATCCCGATGAGTCGCTAACCTGAGGAGCCAGCGATGGGATGTGTGCTGCTGTCAAAAACTCGACTTAACAGGATACCCCGACTTTTTGACAGTTGCAAGCTTGCTTTGACAGTGAACACCCAACCCAGCGACACCAGATTTCAGGCCAATTGACGGATACTGGGGTCACCCGACAGCAGATCAGCGCCCTAGTGACAGGCGATACCGTCGCCAGCGACACTGCCTCAACGAATGCGCACCCAAACACTGTCGCCCGGCTGGCATGTCTTCAAGGCTTCCAGATGGGTCAGATACAAGCTGGGTTTCCTGCCATTTTCGGTTGCCCAATTCAGAATCATGCTTTGCAGTGTGTTCATGATGCCCGGCCGCGGGGCGACAACACATATCCGTCCGGCACCGGCGATGAAGGCATTTTCCCATTTCTGAATAAGGGATGCGCGCTCCTCCCGTTCACCGCTCTCGACTTCCAGATAATAAACATCGCCATCCTTCCTTCCAACAAGAAAAGGTTGAAAATACCGGTTCTCTCCCAATTTTATCTGCACCGGATCGCGATCGACCATGAAACCGAGCGCGGTAAAGCGGTCAGCGGTTTTTAAAATCAATGAGGTATGCCTGACTGATTTATGAGCTTTCAGGAGGCCTTCAAACTCCGCCGTCGCCGCTGATTTTCCGGATAATTGTGTAAAAAGCCATCTCCCCTTCTCTGTAAGGAATACCAAATCAGTTGGGCGTCCTTCGACGGAAACGCCGTTGCGGCGCTCGATCAACTCTTCCTCCTGGCAGGCTTCGACCCCGCGATAAACGGCGCGCTCCCCAAGGACAGCTTTTTGAACGAGCATCTGCTGAACTTCCAATAGACGAGAATAACCGGTCTCGCCAATCAGGAGGATGATCTGCTTGTCCCGTTCAAAGCTCCTTCTCTTCATCCATAATTGAAGCCATTCCGGATGCTGATTGATGGATGAGTGAGAATCCGGCAATCTGGGCAGATCTTGTGTTTTCTTGCGTTCACGGCTCAGGCTCTGATCCAAGGATGAGGTTTGCCTTTGTAATTGGAGGACTTTCTCTTCCGCCAGATTTGCGCGACGCGTCTGTGCATCCACTTCCTTCTGCAGCGTTTCGATCCTTCTGTTGAATTCATTGAGGCGTTCAGGCCAATTGATCGATTGACGGTCTGTGCCTGTCAGATTGGCCTTGAGAGAATTGATGATGAGTTCTCCAAGGGTTTCGGGCGAGGATGATTCGAGCACCACGCCTTCCTTCTGCAGCTGGTCGAATTGCTGACCACAAAAACCCAGGCCGATCCTGATCAATTGCGCCTGAGCATCGTCCGCCTTGTTGTTCGCAGCAGCCAGCAGCCGGCGATGAGCTTCAATGCTGTCCTGGAGCTGCCGAATGGTCACGTTCCCGACGCTCATGGGCCAACTTGCAGCCACGGATTTTCGAGGATCTTCTCCAGTTGCTGTGAAGCGCCATACCAGGCCTCAATGGCATGGGTGAGATTTTCCTCAGTGGGTTCGCTCGCCCATTTCGCGGTCCATGCGGTCGCATCCAAATAACCGGCCACAATCTCCATCAACATGACATGCAGATTTTCCAGGGTGGGAGGCGCATCGGTACCATCCATCTCCTCGCGCAAAGACACCAGCCATCCATACACACGGCTGATCTGACGATCCTGGGAGAAGAGATCCATGGCAGGTTGTTCCTGGATGGCAGCCAGTTCCGCATTGACTTCTTCGATCTTGAGAATCCATCTCTGCGCAGAATGCTGATACTTTACGACACGCGCCAGGCTGGGAGTTAAGAGCATGGGGCGATGATCTTCGGACTGGGGAGATGAAAAATATCCAAGGATGGTCAAGCCAACAACAGAGATACTCAGAAATACGTTCTTCAAAAAGCTTCGCGACACTTCAAGTTCAAGACCCATGTTCAGTCTCCTTGTTTCCATGTCCTGCTTTTGCGCGCTGGGCAATCTCACCAGCTTCCCAATTGATGTTCTCCAGGAAGGCGATGTGTTCCGCGGTCACCTCCACGACCTTCTTTCCGGTTGCCCGGTCTCGGGTTTGAATATGGCCGTCCACGGCGATCTTTGATCCCTCCTGCAAATAGGGATATGACAATTCAGCGAGGGATCCTCGCACAATGACCCTCAAACCCTTCATGTACTCATCATTTGTCAGCATCAGGCGTAAGAAGGCATATTCTCCATTTCCTTCGCTTCGCTGGAAGTGGTCGTAATAAATATCTTCACCGACACTTCCAATGATGAAAACATGGTTTCCCCCGGCATCGGGAAGTGATCTATCGTGTTTCCGGCGCTCGGTTTCCCCTTGTTCCCAGTTGATATTCCGAAGCAGGATCAGGTTGACCGCTTCTATCTCATGCACCAGTTTTCCCTTAAACTGGCGCGATTGTAGAAATCCGGATACTGCAATCTCGGAGCCACGCTGCAGGTATGGAAAATACAACTCTGCCTTTTCGTCCCACAGAACGATCCGCATCCCGCTAATAACTCGTGGACGGCTGGCCATCAGGATCACCCGTAAGAAAGAGCGTTCCGTTCCTTTGATGAGCAGGCGGTCAAAATATATATCACCGGTAAGGTTTCCAACGAGGAATACACGATTCATGGTTTTTCACTCCTTGTAGCAATGTCTTGGATCTCTGCAGGGATTTCTATCGATCCCCACGTGGGTAGTGGACGGACGTTTTCGTGATGGTCGTTTCCACGGTCCGCGATTCCTTCGGCGCATCCTCGCCGAGTAGAATTGGGAGGAGGATGCGCGGACGGCGCGATCCATATCTCATGAGTTTGTCCCATCCGTGATCGTGGGCGCGGCCCAGGATCAGATCAATCAATATTGCAGGCAGGAGAGATGCGAAGGTTTCGTATCCGCCTCCTGCACCGTCCCCCAGCGAAAGGGAAAGTCGGTCGAGGGCAAAGCTCAATGGGCTTTCGATCCCGCTGCCTTCTTCGCTCACCGCATAGAGCAGCCAGGAAATGAGCTTCTGTGCATCAACCCCGGTCAATTCCCTGCGCATTTTTGGGTGAACATGATTGATCTTGAAAATGCGATCCAAATCCCAGACAGAAAAATCCACCGCCACCACCGACTCCAGGTCTTCCCTGTTCGGCAGTACAGCATCACTGGTGGTGGGGGTTTGATAAAGCTTATTGTGGGTTATATAAGGCTTAATGAGGTTATTTAAACGAGTCTCACATTTTCCGAGATGGAGTCTCATCTTTTCCAGGATCGAGTCTCGTTTTTTCCAAAATAGGGTCTCACTTTTTCCGGAATTGAGTCTCAACTTTTCCAAAATGGAGTCTCGTTTTTTCCAGGCCTGATCACCCAATAGTTCGCCAAGAAGCGGTTCTTGAAGATGGACAAGGAATATCCCCGTGCCCGAGGCCAGCCATTCACTCGGGACATCGAGCCGGCTCATGTCTGCCTGACGGATGAAAGCCGAGAAAGACGGATCCTTAAACCAGCCGGTTACCGACTTGGTCGTGACTCTCACCCACTTCGCCAGGCTATCGAGACCGCCGCGCACAATGGCGAATTCCTTCTGTGTCTGGCTGTCATGGTCGTACCAGCAGCGGTCACGCAGTGTGATGATCGTCCAGGCCTGGGAGTGAGTGAACTGCATAACCGGCACGACCACCCGCAGGAAATAATGCGTGATCAAAACCTTGCCGAAAGCACCCAGAATGCGATCATAGACTTTTTCACAGGCACCGTGCAGGTCATCAGGCAGATCGCCTTCGACCGCAAGAACCCGGCGCACGATTTCCTGAATGGATCGGGGCCAAACCGCGTTAGTCTCGGGCTCCTGGTTGATCCAGTCCATCACGTCCCGTTCCGCCAGGTCCTTGAGAACGGCCAGAACAGCATCATGGGCTTCTTGAGGCGATTTTGATGTGCCCGTTTCCGCCCTCAAGATCATCTCGATGACTGTGCAATCTCGAAGCGTGAGGCGCGGGGACATACGGACACGATAACGGTTGGCATTGTCCATCCGCCGATCCGCGCTTTTGCGAAGGTTGACTAGCGGTTCCGGTACCAGTTCGACATGGCCGCCAGCCAGAGAGGACTTTCCTGATAGCTCCCGGAAGTACGATGCGCGGCTCATCATGGCAAACTCCATTACTTGCCAGTGCGGGATGTTCCTGATTGCCCCCTGCCCGATCTTCCACTGGCGCCAGACCGCCTGGCGAAAGCCGACCCACAGTGACATTTCCTTGGCCGTCATATCACCCTGCTCCATAAGCCGCAGACAATAGGCGTCCAGCATGACAACGTGGTCGGGGTGAACTTCATCGCGGTAGCGGGTGACATCCACAGGTTCGGCCGTGAAGCCACCATGACCGTCATCCGATTCGTCATCATATTCCTCATCCTTATCGCTAGTGACAATAAAATTAACTGCAACATCCGTATTGAGAAAGCCGACCAGCAATCGCGAGACCGTGCTCGTCAGGCGGCTCTCCAGCCAATCGCGCGTGTACGCGTTACGTGCGCCGACGGTCATCACATTGTTCTCAAAGGATACGGCGCGCGTGTCCCTAACCCAGGTATCGAAGCTGGCTTTGGGCATTTCCGTTTTGAGTTGGTCGAGCACCGATTGCCAGGCTTGTTCAAATGCGAGGGACATTTTGATGATCCGTAATTTGCTGCCAGGAAGACCCCGGTTGCAGTCAACGTGGGGTAGATCGGTTTCAGCAGCAAAATCGTTCTGAGGCCTTCCTGTTGAGGCTAGCGTCGCCGTATAGGCTTCCGTTTCAGGGTTCCCCATAGGCTGCCAATTAGGCCACCGTATAGGTTTCCCTGAAACGGAAGCGTCGGTTTTTCAATCCTCGACTTTTTCCAATGTCAACACGAACTCGAAACGGGCAGAGCGGGAAATCCGCATGTAAGGCACCAGATCGATCTGCCCGGCCTTGTAGTCATCAAGCCCGCGTTTGGCAAAGAAAGCTGTCAGGCTGGAGATCGAGATCTTTTCTTTATCCGCGACCTGCCTCAATTCTTCGTGTAAGGCAGGTGGAAAATCCAGCCCGACCTTGTGGCGGGCTGCGTCTTTTCTGGCTTTCTTCTGCATCGCCCGCGGCAAGCTGGACAATCGTCTCTTCCGATCCATGTCCGAAAGAAGATCCGCCACCGCAGGATCCACAGCTTGTTGGCGCTTCAGGTTATCCACGCAACACCTCAAGCAGGCGCGACATGGTGCTTCCATAACCGCCCGTTCTTTCTTCTCCAAATCCACTGATCACTGGGGAGTTCGGGCAGTATTCCCAGAGGCTCTTTCCATAAGCAGGCGCCTCACGAGCCTTGGTGTCCTGTGGAATGGGAGGCCACACGTGGTCCCTGAAGGTCTCAACCAGGGATTGAAGTTGAACCACGGTTTCCCGTGTGGTTCGGTCAAAGAAAGTGGGCAGGATGCTGTACCCGAGCCGGTGGCCGCGCTCGGCCACTTCCGCCATCGACCGCAAGACTTCATTGACGCCATCCACGGCCATGGCATCCAGCTTGGTGGGGATCAAGACCCAATCGCTGGCCATCAGCGCCGAGACATGGAGAACGTCCAGCGAGGGGGCCAGGTCGAGGATCACGACGTCATATCTGGCGTGTTTCAAGGCGCGTGAGATCGTCTCGGTTGGAAAGTTCGAGATGACGATCGTGCGCTTCGCCTTTTCCGTTCGTTTGTCCCCTGGGACGATCTCAAGATTGCCCCGGGCATGAATGGCAACCTTTTCAATCGGTTCCTCATCCACGATCAAACGATAGAACCCGGGTCCCTTGGGCAGACCGAGAGAAAAAGCAACATGGCCCTGTGGATCGAGGTCGACAAGCAGGGTTCGTCTCCCTGCTACTGCCAGTCCGTGTGCGATTGTTACAGCTGTGGTCGTCTTGCCTACACCGCCCTTTTGATTTGCTATCGTTAGAATAGTCATGGCTCTGTCCTTTTCGTATGTTGAAAATAAAACAGGCGATGATGGATAGTTCATCTATCCATCATCGCCCAAAGCACAGTCAGCCGGCTAATTCTCTTGTGGTTTATCCCCGATTTACTACTGCAATTTTACTGCAAATGTAAACTGTCCATATGGACAGTTTTGGCGTTTTCTTTGCGAAAAAATCCCCATATATTGACGCTTTGATGGCGATATCGCCATATTTAGGTGGGCCCGGCAGGATTCGAACCTGCGACCAAGCGATTATGAGTCGCCTGCGCTAACCACTGCGCCACGGGCCCGTTAAGTATCAGGTGTCAAGTACCCGGGTGCCATGTAAGGCTCGAACCCTGAACACTTGACACTCATGGAGAGCGGGAGACGGGATTCGAACCCGCGGATATCAGCTTGGAAGGCTGACGCCTTACCACTTGGCGACTCCCGCACAAGGAATAAGATTTTACTTTGAGGCACCCTCGCAGTCAAGCACCTTGACCGTTCAAGCGACATTAAAGTACAATACCACCCGCCAAACGAATGCCCTCGTAGCTCAGTGGATTAGAGCGCTTGCTTGCGGAGCAATAGGTCGCGTGTTCGAGTCGCGCCGAGGGCGCCAGCTTAAATCAGAAGCGGTCAGGCCGCTTCTTTTTATTTGTTTGTTCTTGTGTGTCACCCTCCCGAGGGGCATCGGGACGATGTAAGGGAGCGCTCCTCGCGACCGAAGGGTCTACCCTGCGGGGCACACGTCCGCCGCATAGCGGCGGGATTCTTCGCTTTGCTCAGAATGACAAGTGAATATTGTAGAATATGAACATGAAGAAGAAACCTCATATTCTGCTCACCAACGATGACGGCATCCGTTCCCCCGGTCTGTGGATGGCCGCGAAGGAGCTATCCAGAATCGGGTACGTCACCGTGGTCGCGCCGCGGGAGCAATCCTCCGGAATGGGGCGCAGCCTGCCCAATACTTCCGACGGGATCATTCGCGAAGAAAAAGTGCAAGTCGACGGCCAGGAATGGAGCGTATATGCCGTAGGCGGGTCTCCGGCGCAGGCCGTCCTGCACGGAGTTTTGGAAATCGTTCCGCACAAGCCGGACCTGGTTGTCTCCGGAATCAATTACGGCCCC
>VGNF01000106.1 GCA_016866195.1 Chloroflexota bacterium
CCCCGGTCTGCATTCCGTGCTGACGGGTGCGCTATCCATGGGGCTGGCCGGGTACCCCTTCCTCCTGCCGGATCTGATCGGCGGCAATGCATACGAGGCAGGCGCAGATGCCGAACTCATGATTCGGTGGACGCAGTTGAATGCCCTGATGCCAAGCATGCAATTCAGCCTCCCTCCCTGGGAGTACGGCTCCGAGTGCGACGAGATCTGCCGCCGTTATGCCAACCTGCATGTGGAGTTGTCGGTGGAGATTTTGCGCGCCGCAAGAACGGCTATCCGTTCCGGCCAACCCATCATCCGCCCGCTGTTCTGGCTCGATCCCCAGGATGAACGCGCATTGACCTGCGATGATGAATTCCTGCTGGGTGATGAAATCCTGGCGGCACCAGTCATCCAACCGGGAGCACAGGCGCGCACCATCTTTCTTCCGGAAGGCAAATGGCAGGAGTATTGGACCGGAGCGATGTTTTCAGGTCCGGTGGTTCTCCAGGATCATCCGGCACCACTGGATGTCCTGCCTCTCTTCCGCCGCATGGCTTGAACCAGCCTGGTCCGGGTCGTGAACAGAACCCGGAGCGCCTCGCGACGATCCGTGGGGCGGATCCATATACGTTTCCCTGCCTGGCATGTATTCCAACGTCGAATAGGGAGGCGAACGGGCAGGCACTGGTTCATTGCCAGACAATATTCGAACGGGGATTACTTCGCCAGCAATCCCCGCTCAATTGCAGTTGCCACCGCTGCGGCGCGGGAATCTACGCCTAGTTTGTTGTAGACGCTGTCGAGATGCGCTTTGACCGTGCGCTCGGAAATTCCCAGATGGATGGCAATCTCCTTGGAGCGTTCGCCGCGTGCCGCCGCGCGCAGAACTTCGAGTTCGCGCTCGGTGAGGACGGAATTCTCGCTTCGTTTCTCGGCTGAGGGTTGATTCAACACCCGCGCGATCACCTCCGGGAGGAAGAGCGCTTCACCGCGCGCCGCGGCACGAAGTGAATCGAACAAGGTCTGGCGGTTCGTATCTTTGAGCAGATAGCCGCGCGCTCCGGCGCGCAAGCCCCGAATCATCAAGTCGTCTTCGTTGTAGGTGGTGAGAATCACGACCGCGATCTTCGGCCACATGGAGTGGATCCTCTCGATGGCCTGCAGACCGTCCATGCCGGGCATGCGCAAGTCCATCAGGATCACGTCAGGTTGAAGTTCCTTTGCCAGTTGGACGGCTTGGGCTCCGTCGCCTGCTTCGCCGACGACTTGAAAATCCTCCTCGGTTTCGAGGATGAGTCTCAAACCGTCGCGCACAACATCGTGGTCGTCTGCGATCAAAACGCGGATCATTTGATTCCTTTCATTTACCTTGCCATTCGTCATTGCAAGCCTTCGGGAAGCCCCCCCCGCGTGGTGGAGGAGATTGCTTGGCTCACTGCACCGCACTGCGTTCCCTGGCACCGCCCACCACACTTGCACCGTACCCCCACTCGCTTCGCTCGGGGACTTCGTGCGTGCGTTGCAGTGCAGGTGGGGCAGGTGTGGTGCAGTGCAGGTGTCGCTCGCAATGACATGACTATAGCGGAAGCCTGAGTTTCAATGTTGTCCCTTCGCCAGGCAGGCTGAGCGCTTCCACTGTGCCGCCCGCGAGACGGGCCCGCTCGCGCATTCCAATCAATCCATAGTGTCCGCTTTTACCGATCTGGTTTGTATCGAAGCCTGAACCGTCATCCCTGATCTGCATTTCGAGCAGGCCATTGTGCGCCTCGACTTGGAGATCGACGTTCTTGGCGCGGGCGTGACGGGCAATGTTGGTCAGTCCTTCCGAGACGATTTTCAGAACATGTTCAGCCAATGGTCCAGGGATCTTGGAGGTAATTTCCACGTCGAGATCGCAGGCAATCCCGGTTGCGCTCGTAAAGCGTTCGGCTTCGGCGCGCAGGACGGCTTCCACGTCGATATTCGAATGGTCGTTGCGCAAGTCGTCGATGGCGTGGCGGGCGTCGGAGAGGGTGGAGCGGGCACGCTCCATGGCCTGCACGGCGATCTTTTGAGCGCGCTCCATTTGTCCACGCGAGAGATGCGTATCCACCGCTTCGAGTTGCAGGATCAAACCCGCCAATCCCTGGGCGAGCGTGTCGTGGAGTTCGCGCGCCATGCGCTCGCGCTCGCGTCCGAGGGTGAGGGATTCCACTTGAACGGCGTACTCTGCCAATTGACGATGAGCAGTTTCGAGGTCTGCGAGAAGCGCTTGAGTTTGCTGGCGCGCTTTCGCCTGGCGTTGGAACATAAGGGCATAGACGAGAATGAAGAACGTCATCGGCGCGATGTAGGCGATCAACGAGGGAAGCATATTCCAGCCGAGCTGCAATCCGAAATTGATCGCAGACAATGCCATATAAGCCACGATGGTGATGCTTGCGGCGCGCAGGTCCGCAAAGATCATGGCGGCTTCGCCTGCCATCGCCCAATACAAACCATAAATGAAGCCGCCGCCAGGTGCCATGTAGACGATGGTGAAAATCAACGCACCCTGCATGAGGAAGTAAGGGACCAGCCATTGCCGCCGCGCCGCCACAATCGGACCCGCCCAATGCAGAAGCGCGTGGATCAACATGAGGGTTGTGAACGTAATGAAGTGAGTCGGGTCGGAAAGCCCCGCGACGTTTTTGAGCGCCCAGTAATAGAGGAAACCGATCGCGACCATCAACACCCAGTAAAGCGGACGGGTCTGCTTGAGGCTTTCTTCAAAGATGGAAGCGGTTTGCGGGTTGCTATTCATAAAATCTCCGCCCTTATTATAGCCATGACGGGCCGCTTGCCTATTGTCCGCTCGTACAGTGCCCGAATGGGCAGGGGAAAATGCCTGAAAAGGCAATGGCGGGTTGGGGCGTTTTGCCTACAATGGACGATGAAACCTTTGCCATGAGGAGGCAGAATGAAAACCAATACCTTCAAACAAAATTTCACGTTCAAAAACCTGGTGGCTCCATTGGTGGTGATGGCGGCCTTTGTAGGCGTCGGTTTGTGGGGCTTTCTTGCCTCGGGCTACACCCAGCCGCTGATCATGTTCGGCTACATCGGCATGTCGCTGGGGGTCGGTCTCGGTTTGTACGGCACGCTTCCCAAGAAGCAGAAACCCATCGGCCGCCGCCTGACGCTCTTCCTGGTCGGCCTGTTTCTCATCCTCTACGCAATGTTCATGGGGCACGAGAACTCACAGATCGAGGGCGCGCTCTTCGGCTTGTTGACCGGCGTGATCCAGATGGGTGTGATCCATTACGCCATTGCCAAAATCTTCGGACCGCTGCTCTTCGGGCGGATGTGGTGCGGCTGGGCCTGCTGGACCGTGATGGCGCTCGACCTGCTTCCTTTTAAAAGGCCGGCGGGTCGCCTGCCTGGACGTTGGGGCTGGTTGCGCTACCTGCATTTTGGTCTCAGCCTTGGCATTGTCCTATTCCTCGTCTATGTGGTGGGATTCCGTGAAGGCGCGAGCGGTTCCATCGCGGTGACCTGGTTCATCATCGGCAACCTGCTCTACTACGCGGTGGGAATCATTTTGGCGTACACGCTCAAAGATAACCGCGCCTTCTGCAAATACGTCTGCCCCGTCAGTGTGCCGCTGATTTTGACCTCGCGCTTCTCGGTCATCAAAATTGGGCAGGCCGCGGGAGTATGCAACGACTGCGACGCCTGTGAGAAGCTGTGCCCGATGGATGTACGCATCAGTGATTACATTCTCAACAACCAGCGCGTGCTCTCCACTGAATGTTCCCTCTGCCAAACTTGCATCACCGTCTGCGCGCAGGACGCGCTGAAGTTGTCCTTCGGCTTCGATATGAGCAGGCAGGATTTACTCCGCGAGCGCGCACCGAAGGTGACCGCGGAAACCGTGGCGGCAAATTGATTTCAACATATAGACCCTAAAGGTCTCCGCTGGCGGCTCGAATTACGACCTCGTTCAGCCGACCGATTACATCATCGCGCTTATGGCGCGGCAGGGACTCTTGCAGGAATTGGATCACGCCAAGCTGCCGGTCTTGAAGAACTTCGACGCGAAGTACCTCGATTTCGAATTCGACCCGGGCAACAAATACACCATCCCGTATCAGGCTGGCACCGATGCGATCGTGGTCAATACCGACGCGGTGGAGAATGTCCCCACCTCGTGGGCTGACCTGTGGAAACCGGAATACGCCGGCAGGATGGTCTTCCTCGATGACTCGCGCGCGACCATCGGCTTGACCTTGTTGACGCTCGGCTACGATGTCAACACCACCGACCCGGTGCAGCTCGACGAAGCCAAAGCCAAACTCAAGGAATTGGTGCCCAACGTGAAGCTCTTCGACAGCGACAGCCCGAAGACCGCGCTCATCGCCGGCGATGTAGACCTGGGACTGACCTGGACGGCTGAGGCGCTGCTTGCCCAGCAGGAGAATCCCGCGATTCAATACATCTACCCGACTGAGGGCCCAATCCTCTGGCAGGATAACTGGGCGATGCTGAAGGACGCGTCCCACGCCGACGCAGCGTATGCCTTCCTCAACTACACCATGCAGGGTGATATCTTCTGGATGATGCTGCGCGACTTCCCCTATACCAACCCCAATCAAGCCGCGCTGGATTACGCCAAGGCGAACCAGACGGAACTGTACGATGCCTATATGGCGTCGCCGATCACCAACGTCCCCGCGGATGCGATTGCCAACGGGCATCGCATTGCCGATGTGGGCGAGGCGACTCCGCTGTATGATGACATCTGGGTTGAAGTGAAGGGCGGCCAGTAAGCGCCTTTTCGCTCCGTGATACCGGCAGCCCCCGTGGACATTGGTCCGCGGGGGCTGTTTTCGTTAGAAAAGTCATTATTTAGTGTTTTTCAGTAATTTTTAGGTATAAAGAACTTGACTTTTGTACCGAAAAGGTAAAAACCGCCATGCACAAGGACGGGCGCGAATCTTTCGCGCAGATCGCCGAGGAGTTGGCTATGCCACACCCAACGCCGCCGCCAAGGAATTCATCGATCCTGATATGCTGGCAAATGAAAGTATCTACCCGCCGCCGGAAGTAGAAGCCCACTTGCAGTGGGTCGAAGATGTCGGCGATGCCGCCCAACGGTTTGCGGCCTGTCCCGTGCGCTCTCCACGGGATACCTGCGTGTGTGTTTCGACCCTTCGACAGGCTCAGGGCAGGCAGGCTCAACAACCAGGCGGGCGTGGACAATGCTTGGGAGCAGGAAAAACCCGAAGCGAGGAAAATGCTTGAAAATGCCGCACGCGAAGCGCCCACACGTCAGGTGCATATCATCCCGATGCTCTTACGGGACGCTTTGTTGGGCAACCTTGCGCTTACCAGAACGATGGCTGAAAAAAGACACCATCGCCAACATGCCCAACTTTTACACACAACTTATTTTTTGGCAATATCAACCAGACTGAAAGCGTGAACTACTTTTTGTCTTGACTCTTCATCTTTTTCACAGATGCAATCACCAGCGCTTTCAAAACTTTCTTGTCCACATCATCTAACTTCTTGATATATAAACAGCCTACGCTGGTTTTATATTTTCCAAGTTTTTTGAGTAACTCTTTTTCTGAGGCGAATCCGCCCATCAAATATAAAGGACGAGTATCGGCATTGCTTTCCACGCGCTGCTTCTCGACAGCCTGCCCCACAATCAATTTGATGTCCCTGTCCAGTGGATCGCGACCGAAGAGGGGATTTTCAAACCACAGGTTCCTGCTCCTCTTTCGTAATTCCAAACTTGAACCATGCAATCGGCGCCGCGACCAGGCACGCGATGACCACGACGAGGAACGGCGCTTGCGGCGCGACGCGCTCCCACAACTGTGCGCCGATCCACGGGAAGGGCAGGGACAGGATTCCCAGTGTGGTGCCGAAGAGACCGAAGGCTAGTCCGCGTTTGTTTTCGGGGACAACCTTCGAGACGAGGGAATTGTAGCCAGGCATGAGCGCGCCTGTTCCCAGCCCAAAGAGAACCATCGCAAAGATAAAACCGATGAAACTGTGCGCGGTGATGAGCGCCGCCAACGCGAATGAAGTGAGGGCAAACCCAAGTGCAATCGTCACTCTTTCGCTGACTTTATCCACCAGCCAGCCTCCGAGCGGGGAGGAAAAGATGACTGCCACCCCGCGCGCCGCATTGACAATGCCGATCTTCTCCAGATTGAGTCCGCCCACGTCGGAGAGCAGGATGGGCATCAGCTGGTCTATCATGTTGAACGACATATCGCCGAGCGCGTCTGTCACCCAGATCCAGGTCAGGATGCCGCCGCCCACCAAAAGTCCAAACATCGAGGCGATCTCGGTTCCGAAGGCGGAAAAGGTCGGGCGGGCCGAATCCTTTTTCGCTTCGAATTGCTCGCGGGTCGCCGTCCAGATCCGCAAAAGAGTCGCGGCGAGATAAAAGAGAAAGGCCACGCGCAGCATCGGTTGGAAGCCGAGGCGATACGCGAGAAATCCACCCAGCGCGGGACCGATGACGGTGACCACCATGTAGAGGCTGGAGACCGTCCCGAAGACGCGGCCGCGCTGCGCCTCGTCGGTCTGCTCGGAGACGTAGGAATTGAAACTTGGGTCGACCACGGAATTGGAAACATACTCCACGCACAGGCCAAGCAAAATCCATTCCCAGCCCGGCGCGATGGAGAAGATCAAATATCCGAAGACCGCCACAGAACTGCCGAGCGCGATCACGCGCAAACGGCCGATCGTGTCGGAAAGCCAGCCTCCGAAAATTTGCAGCACCAACGGGACGAGCGCCGCCAGCGTAAAGACCAGCCCCACCTGCGCAACCGTTGCGCCGAGGTCGAGCATGTAAAGCGACAGGTTGGTGTAAACCATTAGTCCCGCGATGTTGGCGAGAATCATGGCAACGAGGAACCAGCGCAGGTTGATGTTGAGCAGGGGCTTGTTTGTGTTCGACATGATGTCTCGATTATACAGGTATAATTTTAATATGATCTTTAGTTTCGCCAAAATAGAAGGATGAGCATTGAGATTCTGAAGCGACGATTTTTCTCTTGGTTGCCTAACGGTTTGCGTTACCTGCGTGTGGGTGGGCGTGGACAATGCTTGGGAGCAGGAAAAACTCGAAGTGTGGGACTGCATTTTATTTTAAGAGTGGCTCGACAAAAGAATGAACCTCCTCCATGTGTGATTTCTTTTTGCTGGCCATAGCACAAGGCAAGTAATCCGATGTTGAATGACCTGCCTGGTTGCTTCAGGTCGTTGCGGCAGGGATTCTGTGAATATCAGAATACCATCCTCCGTTAACTACGCACTCTTTCATTGAGTGGGTCATACATGGGCCGCAGGGATGCTTTTGCCGGGCAGCGTTTCCCCGCGATGTCGATCTCGTACGAGCCGCTGTTTATATATTCATTCGACGCGTCGTTTTCATGATGCACAAAACCCATTCCTACGGCGCCGCCAAGCGTAAAGCCATACGTCCCTGTTTTCAAATATCCAACGATCTTGCCGTTGCGATAAATGATTTCACCACCGTAAAGCAGCGGCTCTGGATCGTCCAGCAGGAACTGAACCATCCGATACTTAAGCGAACCGTTTTCCTTATGACGCAAGAGCGCGTCCCTGCCAATGAAGCCTCCGGGTTTATCAAGCTTCACCGCAAAACCAAGCCCTGCTTCCAGAGGGGTGTCCACATTATCCATATCATGACCGTATTCACGATAAGCCTTTTCGATCCTCAAGGAATTCAATGCCTGGAAGCCGGCATGCTTTAATCCCAAGCCTTGTCCCGCTTCAATCACTGTCTCATAGACATGGGCGGAAAATTCTGTCGGGATATAGAGCTCGAAACCCAATTCGCCTTCGTAGGTCACCCGAAGAGTTTGTACGAGAGCATAGTTGACGTCAATTTCCTGGGCGCTCATGTATGGAAAGGCTTCTTTGGATACGTCTGCTGTCGTAATCCGTTTCATCAACTCGCGGGATTTTGGTCCCTGGATATTCAGGAGCGTATACCCTGAAGTGACGTCTGTAACGAATGCGTGCGCGTCAGAAGGGATATGTTTTCGCAGCCACATCAGGTCATGGGTGTAAAAATCGCCCGCGCTGACAATAAAGTATTTGTCCTCCGCCAGCCGCGTAACCGTCAAGTCCGCTTCCATTCCACCGCCCTCATTCAGCCATTGAGTGTATACAACCCTGCCGACCGGCACGGCAACGTCATTGGCGCAAATTCTATTCAGAACTTTTTCCGCGTCCCGCCCCTGCACGAGAAATTTTGACATTGAGGTAACGTCCATCACTATCGCGTCTTCCCGGCAGGCTTTATGCTCTGCGGCAAGATATTCGAACCAATTCTGTCGCCCCCATGAATATTTGTCGATCTTTGCTTCCCTGCCCGCCGGCGCGTACCAGTCGGGGATTTCCCATCCCATCCCCATTGCGAAGTAAGCGCCCGCCTTTGCCAGTTGTTCGTGAATTGCCGTCCGTCGAATATTTCGCGCCGTCTTAAAGGCAAAGTTGGGATAGATCAACTTGTATTGCAGCCCCAATGTTTCCACGGTTCGATCAGCCAGATATTTTTTGTTGCCCTGAAATGGGAAACACCGGGCAATATCAAGGTACTGCGCTTCGACCGGGCAATAACCGTCCACAATCCATTGAGCCATAATTCTTCCGACTCCGCCGCTCTGTAAGATGCCCAGGGAATTTAATCCCGCGGCGACAAAAAAGTTCTTTAGTTCCGGAGCCTCGCCCAACAAAGGACCGCCATCGGGCGTGAAACTTTCAGGTCCGCAGAAAAATTTATGAATCCCGGCTTCTTTAAGCGCCGGAACGCGTTCCATCGCCGTTTCAATATAAGGCATCATGCGATCCCAATCAGGATTGATTTCGCCAAACGCAAAATCTTTGGGAATGCCGTTCACGCCCCACGGAGCGGCAACCGGCTCGAAGAGCCCGACCATCAAGCCGCCCACCTCCTCCCGGATATATGCATAATGTTCAAAATCTTCGATGATTGGCAGGTTTGGATGCACTCCCTCGATGGGTTGGGTGAGCAAATAATAATGTTCAGCCGCTTGAAGCGGGACATTGACTCCCGCCATCTTCCCCAATTGTCGTCCCCATAGTCCGGCGCAATTGACAACGATCTCCGCTTTGATCTCGCCTTTGTTGGTAATCACGCCAGTTACGCGCCCGCCTTTCTTATTGATCCCGATAACTGTGGTTCCCTCGAATATCCTTACCCCGCCCATCCTGGCTCCCTTTGCATACGCCATGGTAATGTCAATGGGATTGGCGCGCCCATCTTCCGGCGTGTAGAATCCCGCCAATATGTCGCTTGTATCGGCAAGGGGCCACAGCTTTTTTACCTCTGTTGGAGAAATCTCCTGGTAACTAACTCCAAGTTTTCTGACGAAAGCGGCCATGCGGCGTCTCTCCTCCAACCACTCCGGCGTACAAGCTAATTGCAGATAACCAATATCCTTGAAACCGGTGGGTTGTCCGGTTTCTTTCTCCAAGATCTTAAGCAGTTCGCGCGTGTAGGTGGCGATCTCAACCGCTACATCGCTGTGGCTTGGCGTCACGATTAAACCAGCCGCATGCCATGTGGTGCCTGCGGTCAATTCCTTTCTTTCCAGGATCAACACATCCTTCCATCCAATTTTGGTGAGATGATAGGCTGTACTGCAACCGATTACACCACCGCCTATAATCACTACCTGGGCTTGGGAAGGCAGGCTGTTTGTTAAATCCATTGAGCGTTGATTGTCCATGAGGGTCTCCTGTTTAGGCAAAAATTTGTGACCGCGGGTATTATATCCACAAAAAATCAGGTATATGACGGTCTTTTTTGAAGTCCATAATTTCTACAACTATATCTCTGCTTCAATAATCATCATTAATTCAGATGAGTCAGCCCAACGGCTTGCGTTAGCTGCAAGTGGGTGGAGGGTGGACGCGGTTTGGGAGCAGTATAAACGAAGTGAGAAAAAGGCTTGTAAAACGTGCAGAATCCCAATTGTCGGCTGCACGCTGTGTTAGCCCGCCAAGATAGCTTCCCGATGTTCTTCCTCATGCTTCATCATCTCTTCAATTAATCTCCACGGAGCCCCCTCCTCATTCCAAGGATATAACATCTCGCGGTCCCAAGCTTCGTTGGACATGCTCTCGGCAAGCGACTTGAGTTGATCGTGGGAGGTCTTATACTCAGCCCATACCTGCTCAACACTCCAGGTTCGTCGCTCACCGACAGCTGCACCATTGTATTCCTCATATTTCGCCTCGGATGAGATGCAGTGATACTTATGACCCGCCGCATGGGCGCGTAGAGATTGCGCTGCTTCGCCATTCCACACGCCAAGATGTCCGATCACATCTCGGACCCGCCAGGGCGCGTTGCCACCATGAACAACCTGTTCTGGGTCGATGTCAGAGAGGGCGAACTGGGTCTCTCGACGCGTCTCATCAAGTAATTCCATCATGCGATGACGAGTTTCTTTCACAGTTGATTTCATAGGTTTTCCTTTTGCAAACGATTCAGCAATCTATTGTCACAGAAGGCGGACGGGCTAACGGATGGCGCATAAGCCGCACGCGGGTTTCGCAGTGCCACCACCCGCCACTCGGAACGCTGCAAAACCAAGACAGGTAACAATAGAATCCTCGATCAGCGTGTCGGCTTCATGCGCTGGTTAGCGTGCGCCCCCACTGGCTATTCCTCCCCCCCAGCAAGCTGAGGGGGTATCCTGGCTTTTTCCCATGAAGGGAAGGCTATCTCATCCTTGAATGTAACCTCTATCCCAGAGGCTCCACCTTTTCCGTCGTCAACGTGAACCGGACGCCAGCAGTGGCCAGTTCGCTCACGAGCATATCGAACAGCGGGCCAAAGACAGCCTGCTCCGACATGAACATCCCCTTGACCTTGAGGTCGCCGCGGGCGATCATACGGGCGATGATCGCACCCGTAAAGCCCGTCGTGCGGGCCATCGAAGTGAAACCGAGGGCGTCGTCATAGCGATCTACCATTTCAATCACATACTTGCGCCGC
>VGNF01000107.1 GCA_016866195.1 Chloroflexota bacterium
ATCATCCCCACTCCCAGATACACCATCATCATGGTTGGAACGACGATTTCGTTGGCGGGAATGGCGATGATGTACGCGAGCAGAATGACACCGTCCAGACCGAGCAGCACTCCGAAGGGATTGAGCCAATCGGCAATGGCGCGCGCCAGATTCGAGTCTCCGTAGGGGATATTTGCCAGAATCCAGATGATAGCACCGGCAGGTGCAGCCGTCTGCATCGCTCGCCAAAGAACGAAGATGGTGCGGTCGATGATGGAGGTATAGAAGATGCGCGAGAGGTTCGGCCGGCGGTAGGGAGGCAGTTCCAATGTAAAAGCAGTCGCCTCGCCCTTGAGGACCGATCGCGAGAGCATCCAGGACATCAGGAACGTGAATACCACTCCGATCAAGACCACGCCGACGACCGAACCCGCCGCGACGACAGAGGTCCAGGCCGGTGGGAAGGCTGCCGCCACGAACACGGTGGCCAGCATGATCAGGGTGGGAAATCGCCCGTTACAAGGCACGAAGTTGTTGGTCAGGATGGCGATCAATCGCTCGCGGGGCGAATCGATCACGCGCGTAGCCACCACGCCTGCTGCATTGCACCCAAAACCCATGGCCATGGTCAGCGCTTGTTTCCCATGCGCGCCGGTTTTCTTGAAGAGCCAGTCCAGGTTGAAGGCCACGCGCGGGAGATATCCGAGGTCTTCCAGAAAGGTGAAGGCCGGAAAGAAGATCGCCATCGGTGGGAGCATCACGCTCACGACCCACGCAAGCCCAAGATAAACGCCGTCCCAGATAAATCCGGTGATCCACCAGGGAATTCCGATCTGGGAGAACAGGCTGCGCCCCAGGTCCCCCAATCCAAATAGCAGGTTCGCGATCATGTCGGATGCGACATTCGCGCCGGACACGGTCAGCCAGATGATCAGGGAAAGCAGGGCGAGCATGATCGGCAGACCGACCACGGGGGAGGTGAGCAGGCGATCCACCTGCTGATCGAAATCGTACTTCCTGTCCCGCGCAGTTTTCACTGCGCGTCGGGCAATGGATTCCGCTTCTGTGTAAAGCGATTTGACGATCTCATCGCGAAAGCCTGAGCCCAGATTGTTTCGCAGATTTTCCGCTTTTTTAATCACATCTTCGGGTCTAAAGTTGGTTAATTCCATTCTTCTGATCCTTATTGTCTTCCTTCGACGGACATCTTTTTGCTGAATTCGATATCGGCTTGTTTTTGCCTGGCGACAATCTCCCCCAGCTCGCCGCTGGTGATTGCCCTTTGAACGCGCGCATCCCCGTCCAACAGGCGGATGGCAAGCCAGCGTGCATTGGGGATGCCGGGCGCCATCTGCTCGATCATGGGAACGAGTTCGAGCACCGCCTTCTGGAACTCCGGCGTACCCTGCACGCGGATGGGTTTGGTGGTGAGACCGCCATTGATCAAATCAGCAACGGTGGAAAGAAGTGTATGAATTCCTTCCCCGGATCGTGCGGTGATCGGAATCGCGGGAACTCCCAGGTCGCGCGATAAGCTGCGTGTATCCACCTCAAGACCTTTTCGTTTGGCTTCATCCATCAGGTTGACCGCAACCACAACATGATTCGTGATCTCCATCACCTGCATCACCAGATTGAGGTTTCTTTCTAGGGCAGTCGCGTCTGTGACCACAATCGTGCAATCCGGCTGTCCGAAGAGAATGAAATCACGCGCCACCTCCTCATCCTGTGAGGCGGAAAGCAACGAGTATGTGCCGGGCAGATCGACCAGCTTGTATTTCAATCCATTAAATTGGTAACCGCCTTCTGCGCGCGTGACAGTTTTTCCCGGCCAGTTGCCGGTATGCTGTTTCAAGCCGGTCAGGCTATTGAATAATGTGGATTTTCCGGTATTTGGATTTCCAGCCAGTGCAACTACTCGGTCGAAATCGCCGACCTTTATCCCCATTTGTTCGAGTTGATAATATGCCGGACATCCTTCGCAATGTTCCGTCGGTAAATTGAGCTTGGTCTTCGCCATGTCGTTTCCTTTTTATACAGTGATCATGCGGGTTTCACCCAGATCTGCGCTGCCTGATCCTTTCGCAGGGCGATCAGGGTACCGCGCACACGGTACGCCCTCGGATCTCCGAAGAAATTTCCCAGTTCAGGAGATATCGAGGTCCCCGGCGTCAGGCCCAGGTCCAAGAATCTCCTGCGGGTGAATCCCTGGACACTCTCATCCAATGTCACGATCTCTGCACGCTTATCTTGTGGAAGATCGGAGAGCGGGATGGATTCCCGCTTGAGCAATTCGCTTATCGGAAGGGGCGCTACGTGGATGTTGGATGCGACGGCGGGTGCAAGCCGGTATTCCGTTTCTCCGTCGCTCAACACATAGCGATTGGAATTCTTTTCCAGGATACGGATATCCTGACCGAGACGCAGGCCGGCCGCCAGGATTTGCTGATAGGCGAGAGCCGGCTCGTCTTCCAGGTGGACGATTCGCGCGGGATGGTCGTCCTGCCACAGCGTCATCGGCATTCCTTCCGCCCGGTTGATTACGCCCTCCCGCGAGGGAATCGGATCGCCGTGTGGATCGCGGGTTGGGTGACCCATGGCCGCGTCAAGCTCATTCAGCTGGGCTTCAGTTAGCGAGTGCTCACGTCGGTGCGCCTCGCTGTGGACCTGCTCGAGGGGCATGCGCGCTTCATCTGCCAAAAATCTTTCCCAAAGCCTGTGCGCCCGAACGACGTGCAGCGCCCACCTTTCCCCTTGCGGAGTAAGGTGCAGGTCACCGCCTCGGGATTCCAATAATCCCTGGTTCTCCATGCCCTCCACCAGGCTCATCACTTTGGTCCGGGAAAGATCGAGCGTGCCACCGAGCGACTCGGGGGAAGCGTGCCGCCCCCCTTGTTCCCGGTCCAGCAGATGTTTCAGGGCATCCTCCACGCGCTCGCGTTCCTGCGCCGCGCGATAGGATTTGGCTATGGCGACAAATCCGAAGCGGGGAGCCAAAAAAGCCGCAAGGATTAGCAGACCAATAATAACCAGAACCGCACTGTTCATATCAATTCACCTTTGGTAATTTTGGTAAAGTGGCGAATTCTCGAGCGCTCGCCTTCCCTTTCTTTGTATAAGTCATCGTTATGCAGGCAAACCCAGGGAAAATGACAAAATACGCAGTTTTGAAACCAATTTCGATCAGTATGCTTGCAAACTCCACATGAGGTGCATTCATCATACCTAATAAGGGGATCTACCGCCTCGACGAATTGACAACCTCAACGAAAATCTTCGTTGTGATGTTTGAACCCAGCACAAAGTATTGCGTGCCGCATTTGATCGTCAGGTTATTGTCGAAGGGGGAAAAATCCGTAATTTCAAGGCGGACTCCCGGGACCAGACCCAGGTCGTTGAGGTGGCGAAGTAAATTTTCATCCTGGGCGCTGACGCGCCGAATTGTGGCGTTCTGGTTTGGCCGTAAGGCGGAGAGGGGGGTGGTATCTTCGTTTGGCATTTTCAGTCCATCCGTAGGGATCAATTCTCCGTGGGGATCGCGCGTTGGATTTCCGAGTGCGGCTGCAATGCGCCTCTCCAGATCCTCCGAGATCACATGTTCCAGCCGTTCCGCCTCTGCGTGGACTTCATCCCAGGAATAGCCCAGAGTCTGGACCAGCCAGGTCTCCAACAATCGATGGTGACGAATGACCTCCAAGGCAGCCTTTTTCCCTGAGGGTGTCAAGCTGACGCCTTGGTGTTTCTGGTATTCGACCAATGCCGGTTTATCCTTCGCAAGCTTCTGGATTTTTCCGGTGACGGAGGCAGGCTTGATATCGAGCTCACGGGCGAGATCGTTGGTACTGGCAGGCCGGCCATTTTGCGTCAATTCGTAGATATGTTTCAGATAGTCCTGTGTGGATGGGGTGGAGGTTCGTTCCTTCATGAGACAACCCGATAATTTAGTCTTACCTAAATTATTATAGTTATGATCCTAATCAATGTCAAGGGTTTATGAAGTTGACTTTCCAGAGGGTAAGGAATACACTCATGTGGTCCGTCCCTTGTAAGGATTGTGCCTTCGGCCCACATCTGTGCCAGGATGACTCATGTCCTTGTATTCCGAAATTGCGGAGCAGCCCTCAAGAGTCGACCATCTCTTATACTCGCATAGAGAAACTGTCGAGCGCATTGCTGGTGAGATCCGGAAGCGCAACGTGCAGTATGTCTTCCTTGCCGCACGCGGGACTTCCGATAATGCAGGCAGATACGCAAATTATCTGCTGGGGGCCATGAACGGTCTTCCGCTCGCCCTTGCGACACCCTCCTTGTTCACGTAAAACAACCGTCCTCCGCAATTACGGAACGCATTGGTGATCGGCATCTCCCAATCCGGCAGGTCGCCGGATATTGTCAGCGTATTGAAGGAGGGGAAACGGCAGGGCTGCCTGACGCTGTCCATTACAAACGATTTAAATTCCCCCCTTGCCCGAGCTTCGGATTTTCTGCTCAACATTCAGGCGGGCGTGGAAAAGGCCGTCGCGGCGACAAAGACCTATACGACTGAGTTGATGGGTGTTGCGATGCTTTCATCGGCATTGAAAAGCAATCGTAGCCGGTGGAGCGAATTGGGCAGGGTTTCAGGTTGGATGAATGAGACCCTGTCTTTGAGCGATTTTATCTCCCAGCAGGCTCAACGATATCGCTTTATCGATCAGACCGTTGTCCTTGGGCGCGGCTTCAATTATGCCACCGCCTTCGAATGGGCTTTGAAATTGAAGGAATTGACGTATATCATCGCTGAGCCCTATTCGTCAGCGGATTTTGCGCACGGCCCCATTGCGCTGGTCGGTCGAGGATATCCAGTGATGGCAGTGGCGCCCAAGGGCAGGGTCTTCCACTCGATGCTGGAAATGTTAAAGAGACTGAGGTCTGAGATTCGCGCGGAATTGGTGGTTATTTCGAACCATCGATCGGCTTTATCCCTTGCGCAGACTCCGATCCCGATACCTGCAGAAGTGCCGGAATGGCTTTCGCCGCTCGTGTGCATTGTTCCGGCACAACTATTCGCCTACCACTTGACCATGATCAAAGGTTATGACGCGGAGAAACCTCGCAGCATCCGAAAGGTTACCGAAACAAAATAATGGTCTCACCGAATCCGCAGCCCGAATGGATCAGGGATCGGATCATCGGATTTAAATCCAATTCAGAATTCCTGCAAAAAGGACCAGGCTGAGAAGGTCAATGGTCCACAAGGTCCCGACTGCCTGGATTTTCGATCGGAAAAGTTTCAGATCGTATACCCAGAAAGCAAAGACGAAGAACCAGAGATAGCCAAACAGGAAGATCAACCAGGGCGCTTCACGATTCCACCACGACCAATCCCAGGTCAGGGCGTGAGCGGAGTTGAGAAAGTATTCCACGAGAACGCAGAAAGCCGAACCGAAGAGCGCGACCGCCCAGCGGTTTGGAATTCCGAGGTATTTTGCGCTACGATCCGGATGCAGCATCTTCGACCATACGATGCCTGCGATGGCGAACATGAACATGGTCTCGATGTTCAATCCGACCAGGATCAGGTAGGCGGTCGGGCCTGGCTCACCCCAAATGGGTGCGTAGCCGGTGAAATACAGCACGAGGCTGTTGAGGATTTCATTCAACCAATCCGCGCCCCAGAAAGCCAGCCCGGCAAGGACCAGATTCCAGTTGCGCTTCTCGGTCTCCACCGTGTACACGTAGAAGACCAGGGACAGAAGCGGGATGACGTACCATTGAAATTTAGACGCATCCCTCAATTGAGCAAGTGCCTGCAAGGCGGATTCGGTCATGGTGCCCTCCATAAAAACTGATGTCGTTCTTTCGAGTATAAGCCGTTTGAGGCTCGGTGTGACCTGGCCGAAGAATTTCCTATTTCGAGGCGTGGAAATCTTGCCTGAATGAAAATCTATGTGATAATTCGTGAATCAAACCAAGGAGCAGTCCACATGCGCATTTGTGTCCTTTCTGATGAGAAGATCACAGATTTCGATCCCTCCCCCTACCTAAATGGTTACGATTGGGAGATGATCACAATGACCGCCCCGGTCATGGATACGCTTCAAGCCATCGCAAGGGAAAACAAGTTCGATGTGTATCTAAATATATGTGAAGGGTACGAATTCGACGATTCAGAGGATGCCAAACACGGCTACCATGGCATAGAAGTGGTTCAGGCACTGGAAGCGCTCAAGCTCCCCTTTACGGGTGCGGACTCGAAATGCTTCGATCCAACGCGGGAGGAGATGCAATCTGTCGCAGAGGCGAATAACATTTCCTTTGTCAAGGGGTATCGTGTCAAGGGTGCGGAGCAGGCAGTCGATCTGGTTCGCAATCTGCGTTTTCCCATTATGGTGAAGCATCCCAAAAGCTATGGCAGTACGGGGATGATCCGCGAATCGCGCGCGGATACCATTGAGCAGGTACACATCCAGGTCCAGCGGGTGTGCGGTCTGTATGGAGCGGCGCGCATGGAGGAATTCATCGTGGGCAAGGAGTTCAATGTCCTGGTGGTGGAAAATGCCGGTGATCTCAGCCGGCCCATCGCCTATCCACCGGCCGAGCTGGTCTTTCCTCCGGGGGAGGAATTCTGGCATGTGGACGTCAAATGGAATTACAACGTCCCGTTTGATTTCAAGCGGGTGACCGATCCGTCCATGATCGAACGACTGCACGAGATCGCGATCCGCATGTATCTGGCGATGGGTGTGTCCGGATACGGTCGCTGCGATATCCGCATGAACGATCAGGGGGAGTTGTTCATCCTGGAGATCAATCCAAGCGCGGGAATCATGTTCAAACCCGAGGAGTATGGCCCTGCGGATTACATGATCTTATACGACGAGCTTGGATATAAAGGCTTTTTTGACCGGATCATCGAGGCCGCGTTCGTGCGTCATAAAATCCGCCTGGTTGGTTGATCGAAACGATCCGGGCGGTTTCTAAACGTATAAATCGTTAAAGTAATTTACGAGAAAGACATTGCAGACTTCATCCGGCAGGGATTCGAGCACCTCATTGATGAAAGCCATATCAGAAGGCAGGTCGGTGCCGGTCAACCCGGCCCGTGCTGCAAGTTGACCGAAGGCTGCCCCCGGGTCGGGTGCCTGAAGCGCCGCCTCGACCATGGTTCGGATTCCTGCTGAATCGATTGGTGTCATCTGTTTTACCCGCTCCACACCCTGGCGCAGGTCCTTGAGCAGGGCTTTCACATTCGAGGCGGTTCCGTAATTGACCGAGACATGCAAGCTGCGCGGCGTCAGCGGCGTGGCAAATTGTCCCTGCAGGTACCAACCGCGTTTGTTCATTTCATCGGCCAATTGATATACATTGATCGTGTCGGAGGCAAAGGAGAACATGCACATGGCGGGCCTTCCCAGGACACGCAATTCGGGTATGGCATTAATGCCGGCGATCAGTTCCTGGGTTGCGTCCTGAACGATTTTGATGATCCTTTTGTATCCCTCCTCGCCGAGGAAATTCAAAATTGCCCACGCGCCGGCCATGGGACCTCCGCTCTTGGTGCTGAGAACGGTTGGGTTGATCAGCGTGTAGGCGGTGGTGTCGGTGCAGGCAAAGATCTGGTATTTTCGAATGTCCTTGTTTCTGTACATGACCACCGAGCAGCCCTTCGCCGCGTACCCGTATTTGTGCAGGTCGGTGGAAATGGAGGTCACGCCCGGCACGGTGAAATCGAAATCGGGGATGTCGTATCCAAGTTTTCGCATGAAGGAAAGATGTAATCCTCCCACACAGGCGTCCACATGGAACAATAAACTTCTTTCCTGGGCAATTTTCCCGATTTCGGCGATCGGATCGATCACTCCCTGGGAATAACTCGGCGCTGAGGCCACCAGCAGGATGGTATTCCCGGTTATTGCCTTTTGTATATCCTGCGGATTGACCTGGAAGGATTGCGGATCGATATCCACCGCCACAGGTTTCAGGCCGAGATAGTGCGCGGCTTTATGAAAAGCGGCGTGCGCGGTTTTTGGCAGGACCATTTCCGGCTCTCGAATGTCAGGTCTTTCCACCCGTGCTTTGTCGCGCGCGGTTTTTACCGCGAGCATGATACTTTCCGTTCCGCCGGTGGTGAGGTGACCGACCGCCTGCGAATCGCCATGCAGAAGGTCGATCACTGCGCGAACCACCTCGGTTTCGAGCTTTAACAACGAGGGGAAAACGGTAGGATCCAGGCCGTTTTCGGTCAGGAAGGAGAGGTAGGCCTCATTCATCACTTCAGCCGGGTCCTGCCCGGGATTGTAGACATAGCACCAGACCCTGCCAGCCTTCCAATCCATATCGTGGGATTTGAAAGCCTGCAGCGCGGAAAGTATTTCCTGCTTGGATAGCCCACGCTCAGGAATTTGCATGTGCGATTCTCCTTTTTTCCAACTTTTCAACTGTTCTCAACGGATTTGCCTTCACACCGTCATGAATTGATCCAAATAATGGATTACCGTTTCAATGCCATGATGAAAATTCGAAATGGAAAACTTTTCATTGGGTGAATGGGTGCGGTCATCGGGAAGCCCAAATCCGATCATCACAATCGGGATTTCATGATCTGGCTTGGATAATATCTTAATCATCTCATGCACGATCGGGAGAGAGCCGCCGCCTCTCAGGTAAACCGGTTTATGTCCAAATCCTCGCTCATACGCAACCTCCGCCGCCCTTACGGCCGGTGAGTTGTAATCGATCTTAACCGGATGTGCCTTCCCAAGAACGCGGATATCCATCTTGACGGTTGGTGGGCAATGGGATTTCAGGAACAAATGTAAAGAATCGAGGATTTCCTCGGGATCCTGATGAGGGACGAGCCGCAGGCTGACCTTGGCTGTTGCTTTGGAGGGGATGACCGTTTTCATTCCTTCTCCGGAGAAGCCGCCTGCGATTCCGTGGATCTCGAGCGTGGGCCGCACGCTGACCCGCTCCGCGAGCGGGTAACCGGCCTCACCTCCCAAGGATGGCGCGCCGGTGAGGTGCATGCCAATCTGATCGTTGATCGATGCCTGAGCGATCAGATCGCGTTCCTCCTCCGTGAGTTCCTCCACCTTATCATAAAAATGGGGGACCAGGATTTTTCGAAAATCACCATGTTGCAATTTGGACAAAAGCCGCACGAGGACGTTTATCGGATTGTCCACACTGCCGCCAAATGTGCCGGAATGCAAATCATGGGCAGGACCGCGAACCTCGATCTCCAGGTAGAGATTGCCGCGTACACCCCACATGATGACCGGGTGTTCAGGATCCAGCATATCCTGATCAACGATCAGGATCGCGTCGGCGCGCAATTCCTGCGCGTGCTGGCGCAGGTAGGGGAAGAGGTTCGTGCTGGTGATCTCCTCCTCGCCTTCGAGCAAAACCTTCACATTGACAGGCAATTCGCCGCTGGTCTTCAGGTAGGATTCCAGCGCGGCGAGCACGGCCATCGCCTGACCCTTGTCATCGGAGGCTCCGCGCGCATACAGATTCCCGCCTTCGATCACCGGCTCAAAGGGGGGTATTGTCCATTCGTGATCCGGATCGGTGGGCTGAACGTCGAAGTGCCCATAGATCAGAAGAGTGGGTGATGTCCTATCCGATCCGTTCCAGGTCGCAAAGACAAGCGGATGGCCGGCTGTTTCCCGGATTTCGACGGAGGTCATGCCCATTTCCTTTCGGAAATCCGCGGCAAACTGGGCCGCGCGGCGCACATCGCCGGCATGTTCGGGGAGGGTGGAAATGCTCGGAATCCTCAGCCAGTCGCACAATCTCGTGAGATGCGCTTGTTTGTTTGTACGGGCAAATTGCAGGGCTGAATCCAGCATGGAGGAAGGATCGGATATATATCGCTTCGAATATGTCAATCCGGGTTCTATGCAGTTTTGGGAGTCAATACGTAGAAGGCAATGGCGAAGAACAAAACCAATCCCGCGGAAACCCAGACCGTTGGATTGGTAATTCCCACGGTAAAGGCATACCCGAGCATCGTGAGAAAAGCGACGCTGTTATCCACGACCGCATAACGGATCATGTCGCGGTTCCTCACGGGATTCCGATAGGCAAGCCAATACAGAAACACGAGGCCTATCTGCGTTGCCCCGAAGATGCGCATATAGAACGGCGGTTCCGGGAGCGTTTCGCCAAATATTGCAAGAATGGATTCGGGTGCGAGCCAGGTGGGCAAGCCCCACAACAAGGCAACGACAAGCATCTTGAAAATCAGTACGCGTTTGAGCCAGATGAGTTTGGTTCCTTCGTTCAAGGGGGTCCTCCTAGGGTTTCATTGAATGGGATTCACGTCCCAGCGGATACTTCCACATACACAGCGCGACGATCAGCGCGGCGATGGCGGGCGTGATGCCGATCAGGAAGCGAATGCCCCACACGGCTGTCTCGGTTTGAACAGGGCTGCCCTCCGTGAAGCCTGTCAGCGCGGTGACAAGGGCGAACAGCAAGCCCTGCGCGGAGAACGCCAACTTGACGATTCCGCCGTTCATCCCGAAGAACAGACCCTCGCGACGGAAGCCGTGCTCGAGTTTGGCATCCTGGTCAATGATCTCGGAGATGATCGGGAAGGGCATGATCATCGAATTGGCGAGACCGGGGATGACCAACATGGTGCCGAGCAGGCCGGTATAGAAATCACGAGCGAGCGTCATGACGATCAGGCCGGGGATGAAAGTGAACGAGCCGATGATCCAGGTCTTGCGATAGCCAAGTTTTGCCAATATGGGTCGCCAGATCAATACGAAGGGAATTGTCAACAGGATCGGTACCCCGAGCAGAACCGCCTCTGCGTCGCCTCCGCTCATGGTGCTTCCGAACACGTCCACTTCGCCTGTGATGCCAAGCGCGTACTTGCGCCAGAATGGAAGCATGGCTGCCAGCAAGAGCCAGATGTACTCCTTGGAGATGTTTGCCCCGAGAAACCAGCGGAAGGCTTTGTTGGCCAGGACGAT
>VGNF01000108.1 GCA_016866195.1 Chloroflexota bacterium
ACCAACCGGTTGACCGGATTCGGGCTGTGCTCCCGGTGGATTTGCCGCGCCCATCAAGGACAGGTCATCCACCCAGAGCGTGCCGTTCAGGCGGAGACCACGCTGTGCCCGCAAGGCCATGCCTTCGATTATCTTCTGGGATGCTGTACGCAGAATCCCCCGACACTTCAGCCAAACTGCGAGGTGCTCAAACTCAAGACCAAGAGTTGTATCGTGAATTGCGCCGAATTCACCAAGCAGAAAACCTGCAACAACAATTCCTTTGCCTGTGAATGGGATGGAAAGGTGTGCCGCTTGAGAAGGTGATCCGCCTTGATGCAGAATCCAATAGCAGCGGGCCGCGTGGTGTGCGCGGCCCGCTGCTATTGTAGAACCCCTGATCTCTTTACTTTGCCCATGACTGCAATTCCAGGATGTTGCCCTCCGGATCGGTCATGTAACACCAGTTCACCTGCGCGCCGGTTTTCGTTGTCAGGGTGACGATCTCGCCCACCGCTGCTCCGCCGCGGGATTTCACAATTTCCGCGGCTGCGCGGACGTCATCGACTTCAAAGGCGATGTGACCAAACCCGGGCCGGTTGACCGCGGTTCCCGGATGCGCTTTCATGGAATCGTAGGTGTAGATCTCGAGCGTGGGGCCGTTCCCTTCATAGCCCGGCAGGCGCATGTGCACCCCTCTCAGGCGCGCACCCTTGAGGCCGGTTCCGGCGTCGAGCGCCTCGCCCTGGTAATCCCTCTCCGGAGGGACGAGCGTGCATCCGAACACTTCTGAATAAAAATCCTCCAGGCGTTTCCAATCCTGCGCGATCAGGTTGGTGTGTACATATTTTGCGCGCATGAATTTCGATCCGGATCAATCCAGTTTGCCGGTGATCATCGACATCTTCAATTCCCCGATGGCCCTGGTGATCTCGATCTCGCGCGGACAGGCCAGGGTGCAGTTATAAGCGGTGTGGCAGCGCGCCACGCCGGAGGTCTCGCTCAGAATGTGCAGGCGTTCGGCGGCGGCCTCGTCGCGGCTGTCATAGATGAAGCGATGCGCGGTGACGATCGCCGCGGGACCGAGGTAATCGTCGTTGGCCCAGAAGGTCGGGCAGGAGGTGGTGCAGGCCGCGCACAGGATGCATTTCGTGGTGTCGTCGAAGCGGGCGCGCTGCTGCGGGCTTTGCAGCCGCTCTCTCTCGTCCGCGGGGAGCGGGCTGTCGTTGATGAACCACGGCAGGACCTTCTTGTAATTGTCGAAGAAGGGTTCCATGTCCACGATCAGGTCCTTTTGTATCTTCAGGCCGAGCAGCGGTTCGATGGTGATCTGCCCACCCACATCGCGCACCAGAACCTTGCAGGCCAGCATGTTGCGTCCGTTGATGCGCATCGCGTCCGAGCCGCACACGCCGTGCGCGCACGACCGGCGAAACGAAAGCGTGCCGTCGAAGTAACCCTTCACATGTTCGAGCAGGTCCAGGATGCGGTCGGTCTCCTGCGCCTCGAAGTTGTAGGTCTCGTAGTGGATTTTCTTGTCCACCTCGGGGTTGTAGCGGAAGATCTTTAAAGTTACCTGCATGATTTCTCCGGATATGTTGCCCTGAGCGTATGCTGAGCAAGGCGAAGCAAAAGTCGAAGAGCGCTTCGACTACGGGTCTCGGACTTGCCTCGACCCTCCGCTCCGCGCGAATTTCAGTAAACCCTTTCCTTCGGCGGGTATTTGGTGATCACGACCGGTTTATAGCGGATCTCCACTCCGCCGTTCTTCTGCCAGGCCAGGGTGTGTTTCAACCAGTCGCTGTCATCGCGATTGGGGAAGTCTTCGCGCGAATGCCCGCCGCGCGACTCCCTGCGGTTCAGGGCGCACTTCGCCACCACTTCTGAAACATCCAGCATGTTGCCAAGTTCCCAGGTGTGAAATAATTCCGTGTTGAATATCCTGCCGCGATCCGTCACTTTGACATGTTGGAAGCGTTCCTTGAGCTGATCCAATTTGGTGATGGCCTCCTGCATGCCCTTTTCATTGCGATAGATCCCCACCAGGTCGAACATCACCTTTTTCATCTCGGTTGTGATGTCGAAGGCGTTCTCTTTGCCGGATCCGTTGCGTAGTTTTTCGAATTGGGCGCGTGAATCCGCCTGTGGGTCAGGCGGAAGCGGTTCGAAATCCGCCTGCTGGGCGTATTCGGCCGCCTTGAGGCCGGCGTGTTTTCCGAACACGATCAGGTCGAGCAGCGAATTTGTGCCGAGGCGGTTCGCGCCGTGGACCGATACGCAGGCGCATTCCCCTGCAGCATACAACCCGGGAAAGACCGCGTTCGACTCGTCGATCACCACCTCGCCGAACTTGTTTGTGGGGATGCCGCCCATGGTGTAGTGCGCGGTCGGCTGGGTCGGCATCATCTGTGTCAGCGGATCCACGCCGAGGTAGACCCGGCAGAAATCGATGATGTCCGGCACCTTTGCCAGCAGTTGTTCCCCGCTGAGAACGTAGGGTGAGCCGTCGGGATTGGTTCGGCCGTCCTCCGCCGCGTACCTGGCAATCGATTCAGGCCTCGCATCGAGCCAGACATAATTCGAGCTGTTGACGCCTCGACCCTCACGGATCTCGGTGTAGATGGCGCGCGAGACCACGTCGCGCGAAGCCAGGTCCTTGACGGTCGGCGCGTACTTCGGCATAAAACGCTCCCCCTTGCCGTTGATCAGCACGCCGCCCTCGCCGCGCACACCTTCGGTGATCAGAATGCCCAGCTTGTAAATGCCGGTCGGGTGGAACTGGAAGAACTCCATGTCCTCGAGCGGAATGCCGCGGCGCAGCAGCAGCGCCGCGCCATCGCCGGTGTAGGCGTAGGCGTTCGAGGTCACCTCGAAGATGCGCCCGTGACCGCCGGTGGCAAAGATCACCGCCTTGGCGTGGAAAGTGTGAAATTCACCGGTCGCAAGCTCAACCGCGACGATACCTGCGGTCCTGCGGTTGACGATCAGGAAATCCAGCACCTGATATTCATCGAAGAACGTCACCTTGTTCTTCAGGCACTGTTGATAGAGGGTTTGCAGGATCATGTGCCCGGTGCGGTCGGCGGCATGGCAGGCGCGCCGTACGGGTTTTCCGGTGACGTTGTTGGTGTGCCCGCCGAAGGGCCGCTGGGAGATGCGGCCCTCGGGGGTGCGATCGAAGGGCAGGCCCATGTGCTCCAATTCGAGCACGGCCTGGGGAGCCTCCTCGCACATGAACTCGATCGCGTCCTGATCGCCGAGGTAATCGGAACCTTTTACCGAGTCGTACGTGTGCCACTCGGGCTTGTCCTCCTCCAGGTTGCCAAAGGCCGCGCTGATGCCGCCCTGCGCCGCGCCGGTGTGTGAACGGGTGGGATACAGTTTGCTGATCACGGCCGTCTTCGCCCCGCGCGAGGAGTACAGGCCGGCCATCAGTCCTGCTCCCCCGGCACCGACGACCACCACGTCAAATTGATGGACATTCGGCATGAATAAATTCCTTTAACCGCTGAGTGCGCAGAGATCACAGAGTTTCATTTTTTTCTTTGTACCCTTTGTGTTAAATCATTTCACGAAGTCCAGATGACGTACAAACCGATGAAGCTCATCATCAGCATGAAGGCAATGCTGATCCCTCTCACCGTGTTTCGCCCGCGCGGCGTGACGATGTAGTCGTCCGCGATCACCACCAGCCCGTGCACGCCGTGGGCGGTGGCGATGAGCAGCAGCCCGCTGGCTACGATCCGCCAGAAGGGAGTGGACCACGGCCCCAGGTCAGGCACGTCGGTGCTTTGCACGTGCGGCGAGTTGGGCATGAACCCCCAGCGCAGCACGTCGGCCAGGTTCATGTCCTGCCGTGCGCCCATGATCAGCGCGCCGATGATCGCGAACAGGATCAGGGCATACATGGCCAGCGCGGTCAGGCGCGTGAAGATCCACATCAGCATTTCAAAATTCAAGCCGCGCTTTGTGAGCGGCAGGGATCGGGATTCGCTTCGGTTCATCCTAGCCTCCCACAGCCGTGGCGAGGATGACGATAACCGACAGGCCGAAGACCGGCAGGAAGAGCGCCCATTCGATCCACAGGGCTTCCCGATGGTAGGTGCTCAGCCTGGGGAACAGGTCCAGCAGCGTGATGCGCAGGCCGTTGATGGCATGAAAAAGCACGCAAAAGAAAATGAAGATCTGGAAGGCCCAGTTCATGTAAATATCATTCAGGATGTCCCCGATCTTCCAGCCCAGCGCCTCGATGTACACGGATAAAATATGAATCGTGATGAATACCGCCATCCCCAATCCACCGATGCGATGCAGGATGAAGGACAAAAAAGGCCCCTGTCCCTTGTAACGCAATGCGGTGGAAAGACTCACGTTCCTATTAAGGCCCATCGCTGCCTCCTATTTACAGAGTGCTGCGTAAATATCTAAAATATAGTTACAATTTCCAGCCTTGTTTCGGCCAATTCCGGTTTAGAGATTTATGCAAGAAGCAGTAATTACAGGTCCGCCTGCCGGCGTTCCCATGCGGACTTCGCACTGCCTTTGGCCCTTGATCCGAAGGGCTTATTTTACCTCCACTTGCAGGGATTTTTGCCACTTACGGTGGGAGAGGGCATCAGTCCCAGCCAATCTTCACACGAAGTACCGAATTCAAAAAGTGACAAATTTCCTCGATATTTGGTTTCCAACTGCCTCCAAAAAAGTGGAGGGAGGCCCTTATAATCCCGATCTACAGTTCGCGTCAGCGGTAAAATCAGCCCACTGGTTTGCTGCCGGAAACCCCCGGCTTGCAAGCCAAATCGTTCAGGAGACAGGCATGTCAGATTCAAAGGAGTTGTCCCGTCGCGATTTCATCAAGGTGACGACGGGCATTGTCGGAGGAGCCATCGGCCTCGCCTTGGGTTTGCCCTCCATTTCGTATTTGATCGACCCGGCCCTGCGCGAAGGCGGCAAGGAGGCCTGGATCCCCATCGGCAGGCTAGAGAACATGGAGATCGGCAAGCCCTACCAGTTCTCGTTCACGCGCGTGCAGGTCAACGGCTGGGAACGCACCTCCAGCTCCTTTGGCGGATACGCCTTGCGAAACTCGGAGGATCCGAACGACCTGCTGATCCTCAACAGCCGCTGCACGCACCTGGCCTGCACCGTGAACTGGAGCGAGCAGGCAGGAGCGTATCTCTGCCCATGCCATGATGCCAAATTCAGTCCCACAGGGGAAGTGCTTGACGGACCTCCTCCCCGACCGCTGGACAGTTTCGCCGAACACCGCCTGACCGAAGACGGCGTCATCGAGATCTTCTTCAAGGCAGGCTGACCATGTGGAAAAAAGTCTACGAATGGATGGATGAGCGGCTCGGCCTGAACGAGATCTACACGTCCCTGCTCGACCGGCCCGAACCGAAGGGCAACTGGTGGAATACGCTCGGCTCGGCCAGTTTGTTCCTCTTCCTCCTGCAGGGGCTGACCGGCATCTTCCTCACCGTGTATTACACACCTTCCCCGGACCATGCCTATGACTCGATCCAGTACATCATGGAAGGCGTGGCCTATGGCTGGTTGATCCGCGGGATTCATCACTGGGGCGCGACCCTGATGGTGATCGTGGTCTTCGTCCACATGCTGCGGGTGTTCGTGACCGCTTCCTTTAAATATCCGCGCGAGCTCACCTGGCTGATCGGCATTGGATTGCTCCTCGCCACTTTGGGCATGGGCTTCACAGGATATTTGCTGCCCTGGAATCAACGGGCCTACTGGGCCACCACGGTCGGAACGCAGATCGCCGGAACCGTCCCCTTCATCGGCGAGTTCATTCTCAAAGCCCTGCGCGGCGGCCCGGACCTGAGCGCGCTCACGCTGCAGCGCTTCTTCTCCGCGCATATCTGGATGCTGCCGGCGGTGCTGGCCGGATTCATCGGCGTTCATTTGTATTTGATCATCCGACATGGTGAATCTCATTGGCCGAAGAGGGAAGATTAGTTTCGCGCTGAGCGGACTGCAGTGAAGTCGAAGCGTAATTGAAAGTCCCTTCGACTTCGGGCTGCGCCCTCCGCTCAGGGAGGCAATTCATGGACGATAAGTCAAAGAAGCAGATCAATAACCGCTACGAGCAGGAGTTGAACAAGGGCGAATTCTTCTGGCCGGACAGCATCTTCAAGGATGTGATCGTCTCTCTGGGGATATTCGTCCTGGTCCTGCTGCTGGCGACCTTTGTGGGCGTCGCGCCCGAGCCCAAGGCCGATCCCAGCGACAGCACCTACATCCCGCGGCCTGAGTGGTATTTCCTCTTTCTATTTAAATTCCTGGCGCTCTATGGCCAGATTCCCCTGCTCGGCAAGATCGAGTGGCTGGCCACGGTGCTCATCCCCGGCATCGCCATCGGTATACTCACCCTGCTCCCGTTGATCGAGAAAAGCCCGCAGCGTCATTATTCGAAGCGCGCCCTGCCGCTTTCGATCATGGCCATCATGCTGGTTGGGATTGTCCTGTTGACCCTCACCTCCGAGGTGCCCACGGTTTCAGAGGATGGTTCTACTTTGCTCGGTCTGCTGCAGGCGCTTGCGGGATTGGCCATACCGGGAGCCGGGATGATCGTGCTTTTGCTGATGTCGTACGTGTTCAAATCCTCGGCGCGCCTCATGGCCTGGACCGCGGGCCTGGTCGCGCTTTCGATGATTCTGATCTCAGGGACGGTGCTCGCGTTCGCGCCCGAACGCGCCGCGGAGGATACCGAGGTCGCCACCACGATCGTGGATCAGATCTTTGCCGGGCAGGACCTGTACTCCATACATTGCGTGGAGTGTCACGGCGACGATGGAAAGGTGGAGGTCATCGAGGGAGTTGAAGGCCTGGAAGGCGAGAAGATCACGCCCATCAACAGCCGCGATGTGCTCTACACCGTCACGGATTCGGCCATGGTTGAGGTCATCGCCTACGGGCGGCCAAACGCCGGCATGCCTCCATTCGGAAAGGCTTACGGTGCCGAGCTCTCGAAGAGCGAGATCGACTACATCGTGGTCTTCATGCGCTATATGTGGGACGACCGCTTCGAGGTCCCTCAGGAGGCGCTCAAGCCTCTCTTCCCGCCGCTGGCCAAGGGAGAGGTTCCCTCGTATGATGTGCACATCCAGCCGATCGTCAAGCGCTACTGCGTCTCCTGTCATCGTGCCGGAAAAGAGAACAATAATTACCTGATGACCTCGTATGAGGAGATCCTGACCACGGGTGATAACGTCGACTACAACATCATTGCCGGCGATGAGGCCAGTTACTTCCTGCAGGTGATTCAGGAGACACCCATCATGAACCCGGAGAAACCGGACGAGGAATTGATCGGCGTCATGCCGCCCAGCCGTGCCCTGAAACCCAACGTGGTGGGCGCCCTCGTACGCTGGATCATGAACGGCATGCCGCGCACAGCGGAGCAGGCCGCGGGCTTGTTCGTGCCGCCAGCGCCGGAGGCCACGCCGACGCCATAAGAAAAAGGTCGCGTCAAGAAACCATGACCTGCAATGTCAATCCAACAAGAGAAACCGCGCCATCGACAGCGCGGTTTCTTTTACATCGATTTCCTTCTTTTTGCTCTCTCGGCGGCTTTCTTCTTCGAGGCATTTTCGTACCGACTTTCTTTGTTGCCGCCTTTATTTTCGCCCCATTAACCACTTTTCGAATGATTCGGCGCTTTCGGATGACCGCTTGCCGAGCAAAATACCTTCAACGCCGATATCTTCGTCAAGATCTGGCCAGTGAAGACCGAATCCCGCGCCTGTAATCTGAACATTAGCGCGTTCCAAGGAAGACCCACGTGCCAGTCGTGGATACCAACCAATTGGCACGGAGACAGTCCGTCCATCATCAAGATCCACAGCTAATGTGTCGTCTGTGACGGAAACATTAATCACTCTGGGTAGGTTAAGTGTCACCATTGCAGAAATCGTCCCATGCTACACGTAGTTTATCCACATGCATGTGACGCGGCTCACCACAATCGTATGAATAAAAATAAAATCGATACAGTCCGATCCTTAATGCGGTTGGCATAATGCAGCAAGGTTCCGAGAATGGCGATGGTTACAATTGTTTAACTGTAAAGCATCAGGTCACGTTTAGAGAACGTGACCTGATGTTCTTATTTCTTCTTCGTTTTTTTCTTGACCGGCTTTTTTGCAGCGGTCTTTTTCTTTACTGCTTTCTTTGCCGGAGCCTTGGCTGCCGCGATTTTCGGCGTCTTCTCCATCCACTTGATGATGGCATCGCCAAACTCGGAGCATTTGACTTCCTTCGCGCCGTCCATCAAGCGTGCGAAATCGTAGGTCACGGTCTTGGCCGCAACCGCGCCCTCTGTTCCCTTCACGATCAGATCCGCGGCCTCGGTCCAGCCCATGTAGCGCAGCATCATCTCGCCGGAGAGGATCACCGAGCCGGGATTGACCTTATCCAGGTCCGCGTATTTCGGAGCGGTGCCGTGCGTGGCCTCGAAGATGGCGTGCCCGGTCACATAGTTGATGTTCGCGCCGGGCGCGATGCCGATCCCGCCCACCTGCGCCGCGAGCGCGTCGGAGAGATAATCGCCGTTCAGGTTCATGGTGGCGATCACATCGTAATCGCGCGGGCGGATCAGCACGAACTGCAGCGTCACATCCGCGATCGAATCCTTCAACAGCAGCTTGCTTTTCCATTTGTCGTCGCCGTGTGTCGGCCACAACTTGAGCGCCGCCTCCACCTCGGCCTTGATCTCGCCTTGCTGCGCCGGGGACATCATTTCGAAGCCGGGGTCGATCATGCGGGCGTTGTCCTCGACCGAAAGATTCGGTTTGGTTTCCTTGTTGCCGAGGATCCACGACTCGCGTTCGGTCACCACCTCGTTGCGGAACTCGCGCTTGCCCAACGCATAGCCCCAGTCCTTGAACGCGCCCTCGGTGAACTTCATGATGTTGCCCTTGTGGACGAAGTTCACGCTCTTGCGTTTGTTCTGCAGCGCCCAACTGATGGCTGCGCGCACGAGGCGTTCGGTGCCTTCGATGGAGACCGGCTTCAGCCCCACTCCCGCCGTTTCGGGGAAGCGGAACTTGGCGTATTCCTTTGGGAAGGTATCCTGAAATACTTGCTTGAACTTGCGATTCTCCTCCGTACCTTGCTGGAACTCGACACCGGTGTAAATGTCCTCCGTGTTCTCGCGGAAGATGACCATGTCCACATATTCCGGGTGCTTCACCGGAGAGGGCACGCCGTTGTAATAACGCACCGGCCGCTGACACACATACAGGTCCAGCACCTTGCGCAGCTGCACGTTTAAAGAGCGTATCCCGCCGCCGATCGGTGTGGTCAGCGGGCCTTTGATACCGACTAAAAATTCCTTGAACGCTTCGGTGGTTTCATCCGGCAACCAGCTCTGGAACATCTTGAAGGACTTCTCGCCGGCGTACACCTCCATCCAATGGATCTTGCGTTTGCCGCCATAGGCTTTTTGCACCGCGGCATCGAACACGCGCACCGAGGCGCGCCAGATGTCGCGGCCGGTCCCATCGCCCTCCACAAAAGGGATGATCGGATGATCCGGGACCTTCAGCTTTCCATTCTGGATCGAGATCTTTGCCCCAGCTACGGGGACTTTCACATTTTGATACGACATGCTTGAGCTTCTCCTTGCGAAATTAATCGTGCGGATTATATCATCCGATCCCGATCAACTCGGTGACGAAGGTCATGCGATTTCGCTGCGGGTCATCTCTCACCTCGCGCTGGCCGCTGTTCCTCGATCAGTTTCCACAACTTCATCAATCCGAAGAATCCGGCCATCGTCGACACTCTGCTTTACCTGACCCTTGTGTTGCTAAGCAAAGACTGAAGCAATGTTTGTATAAAGTAAACAGGTACACAAGTTGGTCATGTGTACCTGTTTACTTGTTTGCCCGTCTACCGGTGTACTGTTTGCCTGCACCCTAGATCCTCTGCAATCCCGGTTTGTATTTCCTCAACGCGTTCCAGCCCACCAGCATCTTTTCCCTTTCATCCCATAATCGATAGAACAACGACTTCAGGCTGTCGCGGATCGTCAACGGCTCGATCTGGAAGATGGGATTCTCCTTGTAACATTGTTCCAGTTTGTAATTGGGGATCTTCGGGCTGAGGTGATGGATGTGATGAAAACCGATGTTGCCGGTGAACCACTGAAGGACTTTGGGGAGTTTGTAATACGAGCTGCCATCCATGCAGGCGCGGTAGAACTCCCAATCTTCATGACGCGCCCAGTAGGTGGGTTCGAAGTTGTGCTGGATGTAGAACAGCCACACGCCGGCGCCGCAGGCCATCAACAGAATCGGGACCTCGACCAGCAGATAGGCCTGCCAGCCGATATGATAGATCGTCCAGCCAATGAATCCCAACAGGGCGATGTTCGTCCAGATCACGCTGTTGCGCTCGCGCCGGCCCGCGCCCTTCTCCCAAAAACGATGCGCAAATACGAAGACGATGAACGCGCCGATGGTAAACAGGATCAGGGGATTGCGCATTACTCGGTAGCTGAACTTCTTCCACCACGGGGCGTCCAAATACTCCTGCACGGTCATGGTGTACACATCGCCGGTCCCGCGACGATCCAGGTCGCCGGCGGTGGCGTGATGGACCGCGTGGGAATGTTTCCAGTTGGTGTAGGGGGTGAAGACCGCCACTCCAAGCAGCAAGCCCAGGCGGTCATTGGCCAGCTTGGTTTTGAAGAACGATCCGTGGCAGCAGTCGTGGAAGAGGATGAACATCCGCACCATGAAACCTGCCGCCGGTACGGTCAGGAGCAGGGTCAGCCAGTATCCCACTTCCAGGCTGCGGTAAGCCAGATACCACAGGATGAAGAACGGGATGACAGAATTGGCTATCTGCCACAGGCTGCGCCGCATTTCCGGATAAGCATATCGGGCAACGATCGATTGCCAATTGATGGTTCCAAGG
>VGNF01000109.1 GCA_016866195.1 Chloroflexota bacterium
GCCGACAGTCCGTTTCAGCGCCTCGGGCGTGTCCAGGATGAGCAGACGGCCGCGATCAATGATGGCGACGCGGTCTGCCATGCGTTCGGCTTCGTCCATGTTGTGCGTGGTGAGGATGATGGTCTTGCGCCGCGCCAGCGACTTGATGTACTCGCGCACCAGCACGCGGCTCTGCGGATCGAGTCCCGCTTCGGGTTCGTCGAGCACCAGGATATCGGGATCGTGGACGAGTGCCATGGCGAGATTCAACCGCCGCTGCATTCCACCTGAAAGCGTGCGGGCGCGCTGGTCGCGTTTTTCTGTGAGGTCGAGATCGTTCAATATTTGTTCGCTTCGTTGACGGACTACCTTGCGGCTCATCCCGTACATTTCGCCGATGAACATCATCTGCTCGAGACAGGTCAACTGCCCCCACAAAACGGTATTCTGCGGACAGACGCCCACGCGCGCCCGAATATCCGCATCACCGTCCGTGATGGGCTTGCCGCGGATCATCACGTGACCTGCGTCGGGGCGGAGCAAACCGCACATCATGTTGATCGTGGTGGACTTGCCCGCGCCGTTGGGTCCGAGCAGACCGAAGACCTCACCCTCGTTTACTTCGAGCGAGAGGTCTGCGACGGCGGTCAGCGCACCATAGCGTTTGGTGAGGGAACGGGTTTGAAGGACGGCGGTCATATCGTATCCTGTTTTCGTTGCCTTTCGATCCACCAACCTGTAGGTGGAAGGATCATCCATGGAAGAAGGTAGTACACAGACAGATACCAGAATTTCCAGATAAAATCGAATCCATAACCGAGGTAAACTCCGATATAAATCAAATCATAGAAGAATAGGGGAACCACAAAGTAAAACGCCAACCAAAACGAACTAGCCATGGGGTTTCTGCTTTTCTTGATGCTGAGGTAACAAACCCACCAAAGTAGCGGCAGGACTGCAAGATCGAAAATGATCATGGATTGTGTGGAATATTGCTGGTAGTAATCTGGCGCTCCTGCGACAAAAAATAGCAACCATACCGCGGTGACGATAACGAGCAATCGCAAATGTTTGCGGAGAGTCATTCTGCCTCCGCACCAAGACCACGCAGGATGAACTCGACCAATGTAGCCATGATTCGTTCGAACGAAACCGCCTCGTCCGTGACCTGAAAATAATTGTTCAAATAGGGGAGCAGTTGGCTGTCGCCAAAGGCGATCACGAGCGCGTTGACGATCCGCGTCATTTCGTCCAGGTTGACACTTTTCGGAATCTCGCCTCGAGCCTGCGCCTGAGAAAAAATCTCCTGCAACGTTTCGCGCATGACCGTGGCAATCGGTCGCACGACGCGCTCTGCCAGACCGGGGTCGCCCTGATACGCCGCCCGCCCGAAGAAGCGGACGAGTCCCATTTCGGTTTGTCCCCATTCCAATCCGCCCATCAGGTAGGCGGACAGCGCGTCCCTAAGCGGCATAGCTGCCAGCACCGGACGAAACTGCTGGAAAAGTTCGGTTGTGTGCCGCACGCACAGCTCGATGGAGAAATCCAGCAGTCCGTCGCGGTTTGGAAAATACTGGTATAGCGAACCGACCGAGACTCCCGCCCGCCGCGCAATCTCCTTGATGTTGAGTGAGGCAGGACCTCTCTCGGTCGCCTCCTCCAAAATGGCGTTTATCACCGCCAGCTGGCGTTCGGGATCGAGGCGGCGGAAGGTGCGAGTCACTTTGCCTTCGCCTTCGAGTTGGAGGATGTGGGGTTGGAAGTTTGACCAATCCGTGAAAGGCATAATATGAACTATAGGTTCATATTATATGAACATTATTTTCACTTGTCAAGTCCATGAACATGGATAATCCCAAATCTCAGAAAAATGGGGTGATAGGAAAGAATCCTCTGGTAGAGTTTTGCGACAAAAGCACAAACTACCGAGTGTTGCGTTCTACATCCTGGTCCAGGTCGACCTGCTGCTCATCTTCCTTGTGCGGCAAAACAACGTGATGTGATTCCTGTTCAGGATGAAGCCGCTGACCAAACAAGCACCGCTGCAGGTGAAGGAAGGGTTCTGCCGGACTAGCAGGCTGTCGAAATCCGAATCGTTGATACGTCAGAGCCAAAACTGTTCTGACGCATTGAAATCGTCTTACAGATTCTCTATAATGAATTCAGAACCGAAGGGGTTTCTATGTGGTCTGGGAGGGCCAAATGAACACGAGTAGATTTTCAAATCCTTTGCGTATTGCGCTTGGCATCTTTCTCTCCGCCCTGAGCGGATGGATGCTTCTCCTGGCTTTTCCGCCATATGGGATCTGGTGGCTGGCCTGGATAGGGGTCGTCCCCGTCCTGTTGGCACAGTACCGCTTGCTCCCCGCCAATTGGTCCAGCCTGGCTCAGGTGACTTTCGCTGCGGTCTGGCTCGGACCATTCCTGGCGCGGCTTTTTGGCTCCGGCTACGGTCCGTTTTTTCAATACCTTGGAATCTGGATCGCCATACTGAACTTTTTCCTTGCCAAAGATCGAAAATTCCATGATTTGACCGGGTATCGCTGGTTCATCTTCCATGGCATGATCAACTGGGTGGGCTTCGAGATGATCCGCGCCTCGTTCATTCCAATCATCGCAACCAGCGCATTCATCGGCTATACCCAGGCCCCCCAGCCATGGATCATCCAGCCAGTTTCGATTTTCAGCGTATATGGGCTGAACCTGGTCATCGTGTTGGTCAACTATGCGCTGGCGCAGGGAACGATGGCTTTGCTCGACCGCAAGTGGGTGGCACAGGATGTTATCCCCGTGGAGGCTGGCTCGACGCGGCGCTGGATTGCAGGAGCTTGCATCGTGCTCGCGGCGTGGATTGGACTCAGCCTGGCCATTCTCAATTCGATGCCGGACATGCCCTCGGTCCGAGTGGCGAGCGTGAGGCCGAATTTCCCGCTGCCGGCCCATCAGGATGAAGTCAATACATCCCAGGTCCGGTACGATGCCTTTGCCGAACAGGCGCGGGAAGCGGCCGCGGAGGGCGCGCAGGTCATTTACTCCCCCGAAATGATGTTCAATTTCGATCCCCAGATGGAATATACAGAAGAATTCCGAACACTCGCGAAGGAGACGGGCGCCTATCTCTTTATCACGTACACAGTCGGGATCGAGGGACAGCCGTGGCGTAACGAATCGATCATGCTCTCACCTGAAGGTGAATTCTCGCAAGTTTATGGCAAGAACCATACCTGGTTGATTGGCGAGCCGGACACGCCGTCTGCCGGGGTGTTCCCGGTTTATGAAACTCCTATTGGACGTTTGGCGGGGATGATCTGTCACGATGCCAACTATACCGACATTGCCCGAAAGCTTGCTGCGAATGGCGCACAAATCATCGCCGCGCCGTACCGCGAATTCGGCGGATTTGGCGAGCAGGCGTGGACGAATGCGTTATTCCGCGCGGTCGAAAACCGCACGGCAGTGGTGATCAGCGGCGTGGCGACTGTATCGGGAATCTTCAACCCGGATGGAAGCATCGTGGCGCTGGATACAGACATCAAGGGCTCGCGCGTGACGCTGGTCGGTGATGTGGCTCTTGGCCCTGATCATGCCCCGTACACCTACCTTGGCGATATCCTGGGATGGGTCTCGCTTGCAGGATATCTCTTCTTTATGTTCTACCCGTCGGTCGTCGAGAAACGGTTGAAGAAACAAATGTAGATCACGCTTCAAGCGTATAAAAAGACTTCCGAATTCTCTGAGAATTCGGAAGTCGTCTCGTATTAGACCAATCCAACTTCCTTGTTGAACGCCACGATCAACTCGTCGATCTCATCCGCCTGTTTCTGGACATCAGCCCAGTAATCCCTTTCATACCACTGTTTTTGAATCTCGTCGTACGTCTTTCCCTGTTGTTCGACCCAGGTGTAGTATTTCAGGTTGTGCACGCGGCGGCGGTCGGTGTAGCGCAGTTCGAGCATGTTGTCTGTGGATTGGCCGTGCAGGTAGCGGGCGAAATCGGCTGCTGCGTCCTTCTCGCTGTATTGACCGAATTCCTGATGCATCTCATGGATGCGCGAACGATACAGTTCCATCGAATCGGTCAGGACGGTGATCATGATGTCGTCCTCGGTCATCTCGTAATATTTGGCGGCTTTGATGCATGAAAGCACATTGGAGATGCCGGAGAACCCCAGAAGATCGAGTTGCGAGACGATGTTTTCCGGCACGCCCTTCTCCACCAGAGAGGCACGTCCGATCTCTTCATTGAACAAGCGGGCGATGTTGACCACTGCATTGTCGTCGATCGCGACAACCACATCCGTGTTCTTCGTATTGTGGACCCATGGCACATGTTTGTCACCGATGCCCTCGATGCGATGCGAGCCGAATCCGTTTTCAAGCAGTGTCGGACACTGTAAAGCCTCGCTGGCGACGATCTTGCTGTCGGGAAATAATTTCTTCATGTAATCACCGCTGGCGATCGTGCCGGCGGAACCGGTTGCGGAGGCCATGCCGCGGTAGCGTCCGTTCTTCCCGGCGACCTGCTTGAACACTTCCTCCATCGCGTGGCCGGTCACTTCGAAGTGCCATAGATAATTTCCAAACTCATCAAACTGGTTGAAGATCATCAGGTCCTGTCCGGACTTGCGCAGCTCCCAGCATTTATCGAAGATTTCCTTCACATTCGATTCCGAGCCGGGTGTCTTGATCGTCTCGCCTGCGACTTTGGAGAGCCATTCGAATCTTTCCTTCGACATGCCTTCCGGCAGGATCGCGATCGACTCACATCCGAGCAACGCGGAGTCATAGGCGCCGCCGCGGCAGTAATTCCCGGTGGAAGGCCAGACCGCTTTCTGAGTCGTCGGGTCGAACTGACCCGTGACCAGCCGCGGCACCAAACAGCTGAACGCGGCGCCGACCTTGTGCGCGCCGGTCGGGAACCATTTGCCGACCAGTGCGATGATGCGCGCGCGGACTCCCGTCAGCGAGGAGGGAAGCTCGAGATAGTTGACTCCGCCGTAGGTCCCGCCGGAGCCGGTGGGTTGGTTGTGCCAGTTGATGCGGAACAGGTTGCGCGGATGGATATCCCATAATCCGATCTTTTTCAATTCATCCTTGACCTTTGCCGGGATCTTCGAGGGATCCTTCATTTGTGCATAGGTGGGGATGATGATATTGCGTTCCCTGGCGCGCTGGATGGCGCGGGCGCGTCGGTCTTTCTGAATGGTGAGGTCGATGGTGGTCATGGAGTCCTCCTGAATTATTTTTCAGACAAATTTATTATAGCGTACAACCCTCGAGCGAAGGGGCGGATTGGGATAGAATGTTCAGGAATTAGACCGGAGGAGATTTTATGAGTAAAACAAAGACCACCGCAGTTTCAGGATGTTTGATCTGGTTCATATTGGTGATGGTGATCGGTACCTGCGTGATGCCGGTGTTTTTTACGATCGGGACGGTCTCTTCGTTCAGTGATTTTGCGATCAATACCACCGGCGGCTGGCTGTTCCCGCAGGGAACCACTCCGCAGAGTCACACGTATCCCACCACCAGCAGGGATCAAAACGGGTTCGAACATTCCGCCACCGGGTATGAACTTCAATGCCTGGACGCGAGCGGTGAGATTGTCAAAACTGATCCGGTCTTGTTTTCCTTTATCTGGATCGGGATTTGCGCTGCATCAGGAATGATCGTCACGGCCGTGCTGGTATTCGTCTTCGCGGTTCCGGGCGGCGCACTGGTGACAAAATTGTTTGAAAAATTGAAATCACCCCGCGCAAAATAAAGCGGATTACATGCCAAGGATTTTGCTGGTCACCGAAAGCAGGATGCCTCCCGCGATCACACTACCGAGTTGACCGGCTGTATTCGCTCCCATGGCATGCATCAGGATGAAATTGTTCGGGTCCTCGTCGTTTGCCATCTTCGCAGCCAGGCGGCCTGCCATGGGGAATGCGGAGATGCCCGAAGCGCCGATCAATGGATTGATCTTATACCCGCTCAACACGGACATAAATTTTCCAAACAGCAAACCCGCCACGGTGTCCAGGGCGAAGGCGATCAGACCGAGCAACATAATCTTGCCGGTGCTCCAATTGAGAAAAGCGGATGCGCTCATGGTCGCGCCGATGGCCAGGCCGAGGAACAAGGTGGCGATGTTGATAATCTCGTTTTGTGCCGCCTTGCTCAACCGGTCCACCACGCCAGAGACTTTGAGCAGGTTGCCGAGCATGAGCATGGAGATCAGAGGTGTGGCTTCCGGTACGAGCAGTCCGACGACCAAAGTCAATGCAACCGGGAAGAAGATCAGGGTTTTTTGCGATATAGGTTTTGGCGCATACTCCATTTGGATCAGGCGCTCTTTCTTCGTGGTGAGCAACCTCATCAACGGGGGTTGGATGATCGGAATCAGGCTCATATAGGAGTACGCCGCGACCGCGATCGGTGCGAGCAGTTCCGGCGCGAGTTTGGTGGCGACGAAGATGGAAGTCGGTCCGTCGATGGCGCCGATCACTCCGATGGATGCGGCCTGGTTGAGCGGGAATCCTAGAGCGATGGCAAGTATCAAAGTGCCGAAAATTCCAAACTGGCCTGCGGCGCCGAGCAGCACCATGCGTGGCTGCGCCAGCACAGGCGAGAAGTCGATCATCGCGCCCACACCGACAAAGATCAGCAAGGGAAACAATTCCGTCTCGATCCCGGCTTTGTAAAGGACTCCCATCATCCCCTCAGCGGCAGTCATGCCGGCAAGCGGAATGTTAGCCAGAAAACAACCGAACCCGATCGGCAGAAGCAAGACCGGTTCGATTTCCCTGAAGACTGCGAGATAGATCAAAATCAACGCAGCCGCGATCATTATGGCGTTGCCTAGGGAGAGATTCGCAAAACCTTTCAACAAACCCGGCAGCAGTGAGCCTAGATCCATGCCGCTTCACCTAGATCCGCGAATTTGATCAGCGGCTGTTTATGCGCCACACTCTGCCCGGCGCTTATGAGGACTTCGCTGACGGTCCCGCTATAAACGGAACGGATGCTGTTCTTCATTTTCATGGCTTCGATAACCACCACCACTTGTCCTGCCTCGACTTTTTCTCCGGGTTTCACAAACACTTCGACGATGGTGCCAGGGAGTGGCGCAGTCAGCGCGTTTCCGCTTAGCGCAGGATTCGGAGAGGGGTAGACTGCGAGGACCTTTTTCTGATCGATAGTCTTTGGTTCCATTTCCCCCTTCAAGTCTATTGCTTCACGCGTCGCCTCGGCCGATGTGGATTGCTCAGGCATAACTTCAAATCGCTCCCCATCCACGAAAGCAATGACAGGCCGCGCGTTGATGTTTTCAATTTCAACCGCGTAGACCCGCCCTTCAACTTTTACGTTGTATTTCACGGTTTATTCCTTGTTATGCTTCGTATGCGGCCTTTTTCAGACATCTGCCTGGTCCGCATCCCCAACTGCCAGGCCGATACCAATGCAGTCGGCGGCTGGGATAGGGGGTGGGCACTGGATAACCCTTGTTCTGCGAGAGCGAGGGCTACTGCAAGAGCAGCCGCCTGTTGTTTGAAATCTGTAGTGGAGGATAAATCTGCCGCTGTTGATTCAGATGCCTGCCCTTTTTCTGGGGTTGCCCATGTCAATAAGGTCATCATCAGCCATAACAATAGGATTGCTCCGAAGACCAGTCCCATACCGAGGGCTGTGATTTGTAATGAGAGGATCAGGTCATGCATAGTGGCTCTGGTTAATGGCTAAACCGGGATGTTCCCGTGTTTGCGCGGCGGGGCGGGCGTATATTTGTCCCGCAGCGCTGATAATGAGGCGATGATCTTCGGCCGGCTTTCGCGCGGCTCGATAATATCATCCACATAGCCGGTGGAGGCGGCATAATAGGGATTGTTGAATTTCTCGCGGTACTCGTCCGCAAGTTTTTTTCGCTCAGCCGTAGGATTCTTTGACATTTCGATTTGCTTTTTATATAGTATGTTTACTGCGCCCTCCGCACCCAGGACTGCGATCTCCGCTGAAGGCCAGGCATAGGTCACATCGGTTCCAAGATACTTGCTGGACATCACCACATAAGCGCCACCGTAGGCCTTGCGTGTGATGAGGCAGACCTTGGGCACGGTAGCTTCAGAATAGGCGTACAGCAGTTTGGCTCCGTGCCGGATGATGCCTCCGTGTTCCTGGGCTATGCCCGGCAGGAAACCCGGCGAATCCACGAATGTCACGAGTGGAATGTTGAAACAATCGCACATACGCACAAAGCGGGTCATCTTGTCGGCCGCATCGATATCGATCACGCCAGCCATGATGGCCGGCTCCTGCCCAACGATACCGACGCTGTGTCCTCCGATCCGAGCCAGGCCGATGATCGCATTCCGGGCCCAATCAGGCTGGATCTCGAGGAACGAGTCTTGGTCCACGATCTTCTCAATCACGTGATGCATGATGTAGGGTTCCGTTGGATCGAGCGGCACCACCCGGTTGAGCGATTCGTCCATGCGTGCCGGATCATCCCGAGGTTGGACGAAGGAAGGATTTTCGACATTGTTGGAGGGCAGGTAGGAGAGAAAATGTCTCACCAATTCAAGCGCCTCCTTTTCAGTGCCGGCTCTCAAATGCGCCACGCCGCTTATGGACATGTGCACATCCGCGCCGCCAAGCGATTCAGAATCGATCACTTCCCCGGTCACAGCCTTGATGACCTCCGGTCCGGTCAAAAACATGAACGATTTTTTATCGATCATGATGACCAGGTCCTGCAGGGCAGGTGAATATGCCGCCCCACCGGCGCAGGGCCCAAGCATGACGGCAAGCTGTGGTACCACGCCGGAGTACTGCGCGTTGCGCCGGAAGATCTCCGCGTACCCGCCCATCGAGCGGACACCCTCCTGGATGCGTGCACCGCCTGAGTCGATCAGGGAGATGAATGGAACGCCGTTTCGCACAGCCAGGTCCATTACGCGGCATATTTTGTGAGACTGCATCTCACTTAATGTACCGCCGTAAATTGTAAAATCTTGTGAGTAAAGATAAACTGTCCGCCCGCTGATCTGTCCGTAGCCGGTGATCACCCCATCTCCGTAGAACTTGTCTTGGAGTAAATTCATTTCATCGCCCTGGTGGGTGATAAATGGCTCGATTTCATTGAACGTGCCCGCGGCCAGTAAGAGGGTCACCCGTTCACGGGCTGTCATTTTGCCCCGGGCTTTTTGTTTCCTGATTCGTTCCTCACCGCCACCTTCGAGGGCTTTGGTGCGGATTTTTCGGAGTTCCAGGATTCTCGGATCTTCTTGTGTCATGGGCTTTCCTTAGGTGAAAAATATCACAATCGGAAGTATAGCACCCCTTTGATTTATCACCAGTGATGGAATATACGTGGGAAGTGCGATTTTCTACCTCACCTTATGGACAAGCGTAATGATCCTTCAGTACGCGATTGTTTTCCCAACGATCCGATACCTGCATCGAGGAGGAATAGTATTTTCTTGTTGATTTGCCTTTCTTGTGTAATAGATGATCCTCCACACGTGGTCAATCGGGATTATCGATGGATTTTCAGGGAGCGCGGGTCCCTTACAAAAAAGATCAGGATGCTGATGGTGAGGACTGCGAACGCAGTTGAGATGGAAAAGGTTGGGATGAAGCCGACTGAGTCTGCAATCCATCCACCGAGAAGCGGAGCGGCAATTGTCGCCGGCGCGGTTAGAGTCTGTGAAAGGCCGATGTAAATCGGACGTTCAACCTCCGAGCCGAATTCCACCGTCATGGCCATGCCGATGGTCCAGATCGCCACGTTGGTCAATCCCGCAAGAATGAAAACGGGGTAGAACCAGGCCAGCGACATGGCCTGCCAAGCCAGAAGCGAGCTCAGCACAGCTGCGAGCGCGCCGACCAGCAGCATCAATCGATGGCCGAATTTATCTCCCATCCATCCCATGCCCGCATTCGCGATGGTTTGCGAAATGGTGAGGGTCGCGGTGAGGTAACCGGCCGTGACCGTGTCCATGTTGAAGCGGCGCAGGGCGTACACGATGTAAAAGGAAAAACCCATCGTGGCAAACTGCGAAAGGAAACGCGCGGCGAGGAACCAGTTGAAATTGGAATCCCTGCGCAGCACCTTTTTCGAATCATCCCAAAAGGAGGTCTTCTCCTGAGGGATGATCTTTTCCGTATCGAGGGCTTCACGCGTTTGTGCCAGCGCCAGCCAGGATAGGGTGAAGAAAAAACCTGCGATAAAGAAACACAGGGCGAAATTCAGAGGGGAGGCGGCATAATCCAGCAGATAACCGGCTCCGATGGCGGAGATGCTGATGAACAGGTTGGCGAGTCCCGCCTGGAATCCGAAAAAGGTCCCGCGCGATTCGGACGGGATGATCTTCGAAATCATCGATGTCCACGAGTTTGCAGTCAAGCCTCCGCCCAATCCCTGCCAGACCAGAAGGAGGAAAGTGAGGATCAATCCCGCCTTCATGCCGATCCGGGGTAACAGCAAGGCGATCAGGCCTAATCCGATGAAGGGAATTCGTTCATGGATGGTCGTTGCCAGGACCGTGCGTTTGTATCGGCGCAGCCTCGAAACGTGGCTTGCCGTAAATAACTGAGGCAGCAGCCAGCCCGCAGAGTGGATGGCCGGCACCAATCCGATCAGGGTTGTGGATTGCGTCATCGAGGCCACGAAGAGCGGCAGGATGGTGCTGAAGGAGGCAAATCCCAGCGCCATACCAAACAGACCTCCATCCCAAAGATTGACGGTGACGTTGTGCTTCAGGTTGGCACGGATATCCTTTTCGAGCGGCGAAAGCATGGCGGGATTGTACCTGAAGACTCTGTAACATAAGCGGTGGGTTTTGAGAAAAGGCGAACTTCTTGTAAGATGGTGATTGAGAGATCGCCACAGACAAGGAGTTCGCCATGCCAATT